>NZ_JBSGZJ010000101.1:0-18325 GCF_053610925.1 Streptomyces sp. NPDC054847
GAACTTGACCACGATGCTCGCCGGGGCCAAGCCCTGAGTCTGACGCCTGGTAGACCTTGGGCGTTGGGAATGGGGCCGGCGAGAGGTGCGGGGATGAGTTTCCGGTTGGCGGCGTACGCCGTGTGCATCGAGGGCGGCCAGGTGCTGCTGGTGCCGCACGTATCACCGAAGGGCGAGTCGACCTGGACTCTTCCGGGCGGCAGGGTCGAGCACGCGGAGGATCCGTTCGATGCCGTGATCCGGGAAGTCGCCGAGGAGACCGGCTGCGACGCGATGGTCGAACGCCTGCTGGGAGTGGACTCGAGGGTGATTCCCGCGGCTGCCGCGCGGGCGGGAGTCGAGCACCAGAATGTCGGCATCTTCTACCGGGTCCGCATCACCGGCGGCCGACTCCGGCCTGAGCCGAACGGCGAGACCGCCGAGCCGGTCTGGACTCCCGTTCCCGACGTCACTCGCCTTCGCCGGTCATCACTGGTGGACATCGGCGTCGCCCTGGCGGAAACCGTCCCGGCGACCGGCCGCGTCGCTCCGGTGCCGATCGGCGGCCTGATCCAGCATTGAGGCGCCTCCAACTGTCCGGCCGCGCTTGGCAGACATCCGGCTCACGCGGATCGTGGAGGGCGGCCGGGCACATTCCACAGACCGACGCACCACGGCCGTTCAGGCGGGCACCGGCTGCAAGTCGGCCCCGTCGAAGGGCGGGTAGCTTTCACCGCCCATCCGCTCGGCCGCGTCGATGTAGTCGGCGAGCACGTCGCGGGACCGGGCGAGCGTGGCCATCTGGTCGTCCAGTCGCCGCAGCCGTGACCGCATCGCGGCAAGCAACTCGGGGCAGCCGATCAGCTCCGGCGCCTCCCCGACCGCACAGGGCAGCAGATACGCGATGTCCTCGGAGGACAGCCCGGCACCGAGCAGATGCCGGATCTGCTTCACGCGCAGCACGGCGCTCTCCTCGTACTCGCGATAGCCGTTCGCGCCGCGGTCCGCCTCCAGCAGGCCCTGGGCCTCGTAGTAGCGCAGCTGGTGGGCGTTGACGCCCGTCCGGCGACTCAGTTCCCCGATCCGCATCGAAACCTCGCTTGACCTTCACACCGGTATCAACGTTGACGATGCTGCCATGAACAACGAACTCGACACACCTGTGACAGTCATCGGACTCGGACTCATGGGCCAGGCACTCGCCGGGGCCTTCCTGAAAGCCGGGCATCCCACGACCGTGTGGAACCGTACGGCCTCCAAGGCCGACCAGTTGGTGGCCGACGGCGCACGGCTTGCGCCGACGGTCGGCGACGCGATCGGGGTAGGTTCCCTGACGATCATCTGCGTGACCGACTACGAGGCCGTGCGGGAACTGCTCGGCGCGAGCGATGTCGAGCTGAACGGCACGACACTGATCAACCTGACCTCGGGCGACTCGGCCCAGGCACGGGAAGCCGCACGATGGGCCGAACAGCGAGGCGCCCGCTACCTGGACGGCGCCATCATGGCCGTCCCGCCGGCCGTCGGAACCGCGGAGGCGGTGATTCTGCACAGCGGTCCGCGGCGGGACTTCGAGGCGCACAAGCCGACACTCGAGGCCCTCGGCACCGTCACCTACCTCGGTGCGGACCATGGGCTTGCGTCCCTGTACGACGTGGCCGGCCTGGCCATGATGTGGAGCGTCCTGAACGCCTGGCTCCAGGGCACGGCCATGCTGCGGACGGCCGGTGTCGACGCCGCGACGTATGCGCCGTTCGCGCAGCAGATCGCTACCGGCGTGGCCGAATGGCTGCCGGGGTATGCCGAGCAGATCGACAGGGGCTCCTTCCCGGCCGAGGTGTCCGCGCTGGAGACCGACGCGCGGGCGATGGAGCATCTGATCGAAGAGAGCGAGGCGGTGGGGGTCAACGCCGAACTGCCGAGGCTGTTCAAGGCGATGGCCGACCGTGCGATCGCCGCCGGGCACGGCGGGGAGCAGTATCCCGTCCTGATCGAGGAGTTCGCCAAGCCCAGCGGCGACGCCTGACCGATCCGACGCGGGCATTCAGCCTCGGCGCTGCGCGTGGCGGGCTGTCCGGGCCCCGCTGGCACGTCGGCAAGGTGCTGCGCCGCCTTGTCGAATGCGAGCGGTGGGCCGGTCTCCAGTGCCGACCCACCGCTGACGCTCCCGTCCGGCTCACCGCGGCTTCCGCCAGGGGGTAAGCGCTGCGGATACGGCCTGGTTAAGGCCGGTCTTGCGGACAGTTTCGACCAGCAGGACCGAACCGGCCTGCGAGACCACGGCCCGGCCGTCGTCCCGGACAAGGACATGGGGATAGGACCCGATAGGCTGTTTCAGCTGGAAAGTGCCTCTGGATTCAGCGGGAACAAGGACCTAGACAATCCTCATTCTTGCAGGTCAGGTGCGCTTTCTCTTACCTGACCACCCGTCGGACAGTCCGCTTCATGAAAGCGCGAGGTTAACCGCGACAACGTCGCCTACATCCCGACACCTTCCCTATCGTTAAGCGTAAGGACGAGGCCAAGTACGGCACCTACCGCAAGGACCTCATCCTCGCCGAGTACGACCGCATGGCGGCGGCCGGCGTCAGCCTGACCACCCACCTCGTGGACGGCGAGAACTACACCTCCACCCTCACCTCGCCCCCGGGACACGGCCCCCGCCACCCGGCAGCCTGACATTTACCATGCCTTCGCGCCCGGTTCCGGGGAGAGCCCCGGTCCGGACCGCGACTGGAAAGGACTCGACCATGGATGACGAGATCCAGCTGTTCAGAGACGGTGATGGCCTGGCGGTCATCGGAGACCCGGCGGCGGTCGAACGCTTCCTCGTCTCGGAAGGACTGCCGGCGAAGGGCCCCGGAACGCGGCGGCTCGGGTCCGCCCTCGGCGACGCGGCCGGATTCGTGCAGGCGGGTTCCGACATCGCCGCCGGCTCGGGTCGCTGGGTGAAGTTGACCAAGGAGTCCGCGCAGCGGATCGACAAGATCGGGCTGAGGAAGAGTGCCAAGACAGGACTCGACACGGGCGTGCTGAAGGGACCCAAGGGCCAGGCCAAGGGATTCGTCGAGTTCGCGAAGGGGTCAAGCCCCCTCAAGGGCAACCCGACGCAGCTGGCCAACGTCGCGACTGTCATGGCGCAACTCGCCATGCAGCAGGCCATGGACGAGATCGCCGACTACCTCGCCACGATCGACGAGAAGGTCGACGACGTGCTTCGCGCCCAGCAGGACCAGGCGCTGGCACAGATGATCGCGGTGGACCTCGAGATCAAGGACGCCCTCACCGTCCGGGAGAAGGTGGGCCGGGTCTCCGAGGTCACCTGGTCGAAGGTGCAGAACATGCCGACGACGATCGCGTACGCCCAGGCGTACGCGCTGCGTCAGCTCGACGCGCTCGCGGAGAAGACGGAGAGCAAGAGCAAGATCGGTGAACTGGCCAAGGCGTCCAAGGAGATCGAGTCCAAGGCGCGGGAATGGCTCGCCGTTCTGGCGCACTGCTTCCAGCTCCAGGACGCCTTCGCTGTACTCGAACTCGACCGGGTAAGGGAAACGGATCCGCACGAGCTGGACGCGCACCGCCTCGGACTTCGGGCCGCCCGGAAGAACCGGATGGATCTCATCTCGGAGAGCACCGAGCGTCTGGTGGACAGGATGCACACGGCCGCCGGCACGGCCAACGCGAAGGTGCTGCTGCACCCGACCACGTCCCGCGAGGTGGTGCACGCGCGCAACCACGTCGAGGTCGCCGTCGTCGACTTCCACGGGCGGCTCGGGATCGAGCGCGATCAGGAGTCGTTGGAGGCGCGACGCTGGAAGGACGCGGCCGTGGAGGTGAGGGACAAGGCGCTGGAGAAGGGCGCGAAGGGCGTCGGTGCCGCCAGAAGCCTCGGCAACGAGACCCTCGACCGGGCCAGTTCGGTGAAGGACAAGCTCTCCAGCGGGATCGCCGAGCGAGCGCGCCGTCGGCGTGGGGACGAGGACGAAGGCGACGCGGAAGCCTGAGTGAGCGCCGACCGGCTCCAGTAGTCACCGTCGTCGTCGACGAGTCTGTCCTCCGGCGCGCGATTGGCGGACCGGAGGTGCAGCGGGATCAGCTGAAGCGCCTGCTTCAGTCGAGTCAGCTGCGCAGCACGACGATTCAGGTGCTTCCCTTGACATGCGAGGGACAGGCCACCACTGCCACCGAATCACCGATCCCGTGCCCGACCAGGGGAAACACAGCGATCGCGTCCGGAAGGACAACAGCTACTCAGGGTGTCCACCACAGGGAGGTCCCCCGGAGTATCACCGACCGGTGAATCCGAGCTCAGTTCACTCATATGGTGGGCGCTATGAGCGATGTCATACAGGCTTGGTCCCGCATCGAGAACTGGCTTCACCAGCACCAGTGCACTGCCGACCTCGAAGCCCTGCGCCCCCCGGCCCCTGAGGAGGCCATCCAGTCCCTCCAGGACGTCCTCCCATATCCGCTTCATCCCCACCTTGTGCAATGGCTCCGGATTCACGACGGTGCTCTGCCAGGGAGCCCCCTCTGGCCGTTCCGGTACTCCCCGATCAAGGCTGAGGGCATGGAGGGTGGTCCGCAGCATTTCAGGGAGGCTTTTGATGATTTCCGCAGTGAATTTACGGATGACGGGATGGATCCCGAAGGCCCGGAAGGGCCGTGGGATCCGCCGAATGCATACGAGTTCTGGGTGCCCATCGCAGTCACCAACACCGGTGAGTACCTCGCGGTCGACCACCGTCCTGGCGACACCTACGGAAGTGTCCGGGAGATCGATTATGAAGGCTCGGATCCGTGGGGCGTGATCCGGTGGGCGAGCCTGGTGGAAATGCTCGACGAGATCGCGGACGGCCTTGAATCCGGCTCGGGCGTCCAGGGCGGCGGGCGAATGTACCGATACGTCCCCCAAGTGATCCAGGCCCCACCGACCATCACCGACCCCGCACTGTCCGGGGCGCCGGTGGTGGTCGACGGAGATCTGGTGAATCGCCTTGACTGGCGGATCGAGCGATAGAATGCGATATGAAGAGGCCCCGCCCAATAGATGGGCGGGGCTCCTTCTTCTTACGCGCTACGGCCTGACCAGGCCTGGGGCGTCAATGAAATAGGGATCTTCGTCCAGCATCCTTTGCTTGGAGTAGAACCCGTTGAGCCGGCGACCTGCCGTTTCGTTCTGACCACCGTGCATCGACGCTCGGGCGCACTTCTCCTTGTACGTGGGAGTGCCGCCGAAGGGCGGGCGCTCATCGTCGTACACACGCCATTTGCCGTCACCACCCTTGCGTGCGTACGCCTGAAGGCATTCGCCTCCATTGGCGACCCCGGTCGCTCCGCCACTTTCCTTTGTACTTGCGAAGGCGTACTCGTCACATTGAACAGCCGCGTTCTTGTTCGCCGGATCGGGAGTGGCCAGCGGGTGCGCTACGAGCTGGTACGCCCCGCTCTTGGGGCAGACAACCCCGCGGTTGGCATCCGCCTTCGCTCCGTCGAATTCACGGCGCAGAGGACTGTTGTGCTTCTTACTGCCGGGATGCCAATCGAGTTTGTCGCGCATCTCCAGGTAGTACAGGGCGGCACCCTCAGCGTTCTTCAGCTTCAGGTTGAACGTCGGCGTGTACTTCGGGAAGACACAGCCCACCGAGGTGTTGGCGCGCATGATCTGGTCGCAACGGACCTGCTCCCAGAACACCCAACTCGGTTCGGTGATCTTCACCGAGGCGGGCGCGGCGGACGCCTTGAAGCCGAGGAAGTTGCCCCGGTCGAACTTCTGCTGCTGACCGGCCGCGGCGGTCTTCCAGGTGAACTTGCGCGTCTGGACCGTCTGTTCGGTCACCGAGGAGGTGGTGGTCCAGGAGGTCGGCCCGGTGAATTCGGGACCGACGAACTCCCTCTGGCAGACTGTGTCACCGCCACACGTGACGTCCCAGTAGTCGAGCGTCACGGTGCCGAGCGCGCCGTCGATGGACAGGGGCGCGATGGTGTTCTGCTGAAGCCACTCAGCGCCCCTGGTGCCCTTCGTGTTCAGCTTGATCTCTTCGCGGACGAGGAACATGGCCGTGCCGATGAGTTTGGGCGGCTCATTGGGGCTGATTCGCCACCATTGGGCCACTACGCCGATCTTGTGGCAGCCCTCGTCGCGGGTGAGCGTGTATCCGCCGACGGTCGGGTCGTTGCACCAGGGGACAAGAGGGTTGGCGGGCGCCGCGAGCGCCTTCGCTGCCCTTCCTATCTCTGCGTTGTAGGTACGGCTCTGACACAGCTCGATCTCAGTGTTGTCGGTCTTGTGACAGTGGCTCCGGTCCCCTGGTTGCGGATCGGTCGTGACGCCGTCCGGGGAGGCTTGCTTCTCTGGAGTGTCCATCTCCTCATACGGCTCCTCCTCCGGGTCCACCGGCTCCTCGGGCTGTTCGCCGGAATCCGGTACGGCGGTGTCGCCACTGATCGGAGCCTTGCCCGTGCCGTAGTCGTAGACCTCCTCCGCGCCCTTGTTGTCCGCGCGGTCGACCGTGCGCCCCTCGGTCCGGTTCATGTCACGCTCAGCGGGCGTGCCCGTCACGGTGCTGGGCCGGCCCGCGACAGCGGGCTTCTCAGCACTCCAGGCGCCACCGTTGGTACGGCTCTCGACGCCGCGGACATCGTCACCGGCCGCAGGCGTGATATCGAACTTGCCGTCGCCCTTGTTCGGCGTCCACGCGCCCTCGGGATAGTCGGGCGAAGTAATCTTCGAAGGAGCCGGCGGTGCGGTGGTGTCGACGACGAACTGGGTCCAGGGCGACCAGTTGAGGTTGTAGTGGGTGCCGTCGTAGGCGTTGGTGCGGAACTTGTACGTCCGGCCGTCCTTGAGCTGTCCGGCCGGGACGGTCACGCTCACCGGTTTGCCCTGGTCCCCGTACGGGGACAGGAGAAGCCCCTCACCGAGCGGTGTCGTGATGGGTGCGTTCGTGGCGGCGTCGTAGACCTGGAACGTGCCGTTGACCTGGTCGCCGTCCGCGTCGGTGAAGGTGTCGCGCAGGACGGGTGTGGTGGTGTTGACGGCCCACACGCCGGCGTAGGACTTGAAGGGCGCACCTGCCTGTCGACTGGTGCCGTCCGAGGGCCGGTAGTTGTAGGTGACGCTCAGCTTGGGCTGGTTGGCCGCGTTGTTCGCGGAGTTGACCCGCTTCCACTCGAGCGTGTCGCTCTCGCTGGTGGCACGCAGCCCCATGCCGGAGACGTTCCACTTCTGGCCGGCCCAGTACTGGGCGAGAGTGGTGACGTCCGCGGTGATCCACCCGTCGGCGGTCGTACAACCCGGGTTGCCGCGGGTGGCGGTCGAGGTCGCGTACTTCGCGCCCATGGCGGGCTGGTTCGTCCACCGGCTCGAGGTGGTGGCGTTGTTCGACGTCCACACCTCCCACGGCTGCGCGGTGCAGTCGGTGTTGCCCGAGTGGAAGTTCCACAGGGACAGCGTCGCCTTCGACACGAGCGCGTCCGCGATCGGAGCCGTGTTCCAGGTGATGAAGGAACGTGCGGTGCGGTAGGTGCCGTCCGCGTTCTTGGTGCCCGGGTTGCCGAAGTCGAGCTCGGTGTCGGCCGACCAGTCGACGGTCTCGCCCTGTTGGACGTAGGTGTCGAAGGTGTTGGCCAGCGCGGAGGTGGACGGGTCCACGGTGACCGGGTAGACCGTCTTGGGGTCAGCGAGGAAGGCGGCGTCGGGGGTGACGACGAGGTCGATCACGCCGTTGCCCTTGTCGACGACCTTCATCCCGACGCGGGCGCGGTTCTCGTGCTTCCCGGACCGCTTGTCGACCGACGCGTCCCACATCACCGGGGCGGGCATGGTGGCCCGTGCGGCACCGGTCTTCACGTCGGTGAAGGTGACGGAACCGTCCTTATTCGCCTTCGCCTTGAGGCCCTTGGCCCTGACCGGGAGCGTGTACGAGTAGCCGCCGGCGGCAGGCCGCTCCCGTATCTCGACGAACTGCTCGAAGCCGGTGCGGGTGGCCTCGACGATCACGTCGGCGCCGGGAACGGTCTCCCGATACCGGGCCGTGGTGCCGTCGACAGCGGGGGCGGGCAGGCCGCCCTTCCACTGCAGCGTGACGCTTTCGTCGCCCTGGCCGAGGGTGACGAGGTCGCGCGGGGCGGCGTCCTTCGCGGCGCGCACCGATGCTGCCTTGGTGCCGCCCTTGCCGGCGAGGCGCAGGCCCTTCGGGTGGCTCTTCGCGCCCACGGAGCCGTCCGCCGCGCGGGCGAGGGTGACGTCGATCTTCCGCCACGTGCCGTCGCGCCACACGCGCTCGGGCCCGGAGGTGAGCTCGGTGGTCAGCGTGCCGTCGGGGTTGGCGACGGTGTACGTGGTCTCGGTCGTCTCGTCGGTGACGACGACCTTATTGCCGGTCTTCTTCGCCTCCAGGATCGCCCACGCTTTGGAGCCCTTGGTGTGTGCGGCGGCCCAGGTCATGTCGGAGGCGAGAATCTCGGCCTCGGACGGCTGGTGGGCCTTCGTCGGGGCCGGCTGCGGCTCGGGGGTTGCCGCGACGGCCGTACCGCCGGCGACGAAAGCGGCCTCGGCGACGAGCAGCAGTGCTGCCGCGGCCGCCGCCTTTCGGGGTAACCGTCTGCCCCGTTTCGGCCCCAGGAACTGTGTGTCAGGAGACACGAAGTGATGCCTTCCTCTTGAAAATCAAACGTTTGTGCTGGGTGCACTCGTGAAGGACGCTAGGCGTGTCAAGTGGAAGGAAGTAGTGAGGTTTTGGCCGTACAGAGGGCTTCGGATTGCGCAGGTCGCGATGGCGTTGATCTTGCGCAGGTGGGACTTCTCAAACATCGGATTGGTCACACATGGGCGCAGGGTCAGGGGCGTACGTGGCCACTCGCCAGTCGCCGATTCGTGGATGTTCCGTGAGTAAACCGTGGGTGTCGGGCGAACCGAGGGCAAAGCCTCAGGCGGTCTCCAACTCGCCTTGTCGGCTGGCGGATTGTGGCTGGAAGCTCGCGTCGCGCCCTCCGGCGCCGAGCAGCAGAGCTGTGGCGATCATCCGATGCGGGCCGAGTCCAACAGTGCTCCACGCCACCTGGCCGTAGCCATGCGAGGACGCCCACGCTGGGATCGTCCTGTCCTGTCTGCTGACCAACGCCGCGGGGGAGCCTCTATGTCCTTCACAATCCCGAGCTGGTCATGCGACGGTGCTGCGAGGGTCCGTGATTCGTAGAAGGTACGGGTCGCGCACTCGTCCCGACCGGAACCTGGTACTGGCCGGACATCCTCAGCCGGCGTCAGTACGCCGCCGCTCATGTCGAGGGTGCAGGTCGAGCTGTCGCCGCGCATGCCGAACTCCCGGGCCATGCCCACAGCGTGATGGAAACGCAACTGCCGCCAACGGCCGGAGTCGCCTGGTTCCGTTGCCCAAGCCACGGACCCTGCCCAGATTGACACTCCCACGCAAACGTATCGGCGGCTCCCGATATCGGGAGGTCGAGCCTCAGCAGGAACGCGGGCGCGAGGGGGCCGAGTCGGTGGCCTTCCGGGCCCCCGTAGGTAGCTCCGGAATCAGCTCCAGGCCGCCGCGTACCCCCAGAAGTCCCGCATCAGTTCCGGGAACGAGGGCTCGGACATCTGGCGTTGGGTGAGGAGGATCGTGACGGTGCCCGTGGACGGGATGATGTGGGCGGCCGTGCCCGTGCCGCCGACCCAGCCGTAGCGGCCCGGGACGCTCCAGGGTTCGACCGGTTCCACGTCGACCGCCCCGCCGAAGCCCCAGCCCATGCCCTCCAGGAACAGGCCGCCGGCCTTGCGCTGGGACAGAGTCAGGTAGTTGGTGGTCATCCGCCCCGCGGACTCGGCGCTGAGCAGGCGGCCGCCGGATGCCGTCGCGCCCTGGTCGAGGAGCATGCGGGCGAACGCGTGGTAGTCGTCGACCGTCGAGACCAGACCGCCCGCGCCCGACGGGAACGCGGGCAGCGTGCTCCACTGGCCGTCCGGTGTGTCGGCCAGCTCGAGGGCGCCCATGGGGTCCACCCGGTAGTAGCTGGTGAAGCGGTCGCGCTTGGCCGGCGGTACCGCGAACGCGGTGTCGGTCATGCCCAGCGGTTCGAAGAGCCGTTCCGCCAGGAAGTCCGGCAGCGAACTGCCCGAGACCCGCGCGATCAGTACGCCCTGGATGTCGGAGCAGATGTTGTACAGCCAGGCCTCGCCCGGCTGGTAGAGCATGGGAATCCGGGACAGCGCCGCCATCCACTCGTCCGTCGGAGGGACGGCCTGTGGTTGCGGTGGGCCCTGCTTCAGCTCACTGACCAGCGGTTCGACCGCAGGCAGCGAGAAATCGGACGGGAAGCCGTACCCGGCGCGCGAGACCAGCAGGTCGAACACGGTGATCGGCCGCTCCGCCGGAACCACGTCGTCGACCGGACTGTCCGGCGTACGGACGACCATGGGCGCGGCCAGCTCCGGCAGCCACGTCCCGACCGGGTCGTCCAGCGCGATCCTGCCGTCCTCGACGAGCATCATGACCGCCGCGGCCACGACGGGCTTGGTGATCGAGGCGATACGGAAGATCGTGTCCCTCGCCATCGGGGCCGTGCGCTCGGCGTCGACGTGGCCCACGGCCTGGACATCCACCTGATCGCCCCGCGCGACCATGGCCACCGCGCCAGGGAGCGATTCGGTGTCGACGTGTTCGCTCAGGACGTTGTGCAGATCGGTCATCAGGCCACCTTCTCGTGTGTGCGGTCAGAAGAAGGACTGCCACAGCGACAAGGAGTCATCGCTCGCCCCATCAGCGGGATCGACAAGGGCGTCGACCTGGTCACAGCGGTCGCCAAGTCCGGATACCGTCCCCACCAACCACGCCGCGCGCCAGGATGTCGAGCACCCGGCCCGGCTCGAGGCGGCTCGGCAGGATCCAGCGGCAGCGCTCCCGCTGCCTGCGCGGCACCCAGCACGGCGCCTGGCGTGCGCGCCCCGGACGCGCCTCCAGCGCGGTGGACACCGAGCGCAGCGCCGCCCGCACCTCGTCGCGTCCAGGCCCCCTCTGCGGTGAACCAGGCCGTCCGCGTGGCGGCACGGGCCCACTGTGCAGGCCGTCCGCGTGGCGGCATCGGCCCACCGTGCAGGCCGTCCGCGTGGCGGCACGGGCCCACTGTGCAGGCCGTCCGCGTGGCGGCACGGGCCCACTGTGCAGGCCGTCCGCGTGGCGGCATCGGCCCACCGCGCAGGTGGTCCGTCCGGCCCATCAGTACGCGCAGCCCGCGGCTCGGGGTGAACACACTGTTGCCCATGGCAGAGCAACGTGAACGCCGCGGCCGCGCCGCCACCGCTGTCTCCTCCCCTCCACCGGTGGAGGGACCCGAGGAGGCCGCCGGCCGGGCCTGTCGGTGCATCACCGGACTCACCGGTCACCCGGCGGAGGGCGTGTCCGCCATCAGCCGTTCCGAGGACGGCTGGCACGTCGACGTCGATGTGCTGGAGGTGCCGCGCATCCCCGACACCACGAGCCTGCTCGCCACGTACGAGGTGGAACTCGACCGGGACGGCGAACTCCTGAGTTACCGCAGGGTCCGCCGATACCGGCGCGGTGCGGCCGACGACTGAAGCCACCGCGCAGCCGACCACCGCGCAGCGGTACCCGAAAGGACGGCCCCACCATGACCACCACCTACACCGAGCAGGTTGCGTGTGTGCCCCGCGCGGGCACGCTGTACGACGTCATCGAGATCATCCTCGACCGCGGCATGGTGATCGACATCTTCGCCCGCGTCTCCCTTGTGGGCATCGAGATCCTCAAGGTCGACGTGCGCATCGTCATCGCGAGCGTCGACACCTACCTCCGCTTCGCCGAGGCCTGCAACCGCCTGGACCTGGAGACCGACACCCGCAGCAAGACCGTGCCCGAGCTCTTCGGCGGCGGGGCCGTGACGAGAGCGGTCGGCAAGAAGGCGGCGGGGAAGGCCGTCAGGTCGATGGGCGAGAAGGTCAGGAGGGCCGTCGGGGCCCGGGAGGGCGAGGACGTGGAGCCGGAGGAGGACGCACTCGCGGAGGACGAGGCCCTGGCGGAGGAGCAGGCCCTCGAGGAGGAGCCCCGCCCGCGGCGGCGGCCCGCCACCAGGACCCGCGGCAGCCGCCCGCGCACCGCCCGGCGCGCCGAGGAGGACTGATCGGTGACTGCACGGGACCTGTACGTCTACGGCATCGTCCGCGCCGGCCACCGGCTTCCTCCCGGGAGTACCGGCGTCGGTTCGCCGCCCGCCCCGGTCCGCGGCCTCCCTGCGGGCCGACTGGCGGCCGTGGTCAGCGACGTGCCCGAGGGACTGCGCGCCCGCAGGCGCGACCTGATGGCCCACCAGGACCTCCTCACCTCCCTCGCCGCGCACGGCGCGGTTGTGCCCATGCGCTTCGGCACTGTGTGCGGTGGCGAGGACGTCCTGGTGGAGCGGCTGGCCGCGACCGAGCGCCACCACCTGACCTGCCTGGACCGCATCGACGGCCGCGTGGAGATGAACCTCAAGGTGCTGCCGGCCCAGGAGGACGGGCTGGCCGACCTCCTCAGGGAGGACCCGCACCTACGGCGGCTGCGCGACGAGGCCCGCCGCCGCCCCGGCTACGAGGCGAACCTGCGCCTGGGCGAGGCGGTGACCGCGGGCTTGGAACGCCGGGCCCGGGAAGCGGCGGCACACCTGCTGCGCGAACTCTCCGCACTCGCCGACGGCACCGCCGCGGGACCGGAGGTGGCCGGATGCGTCCTCAACACGTCTTTCCTGGTCGGCGGTTCCGGTCACGACCGGTTCACGGCCGCCGTCTCGCGCCTGGCCGCCGGTCACCGCGGCCGCGCCGAGCTGAAGCTGACGGGGCCGATGCCCTGCTACAGCTTCGTGGGCCCCGAGCACGCACCGGTCGGGGCCTGAGCGGCATGGGCCTGCTGACCGGGATCCTCCTGCTGCCGCTCGCACCCGTCAGGGGGGTCGCCTGGCTTGCCGAGCGCGTCAACGACGCGGCGGAGCACGAACTGTACGACCCCTCGGTCCTGCGGGCGCGGCTCGCGGCCCTGAACGAGGCGCTGGAGGGCGGGGAGATCGACACGGACGAGTTCGAACGCGAGGAGGAACGGCTGCTCGACCTGCTCGAGCACCGGATGTTCCGCGCGCCGCCCGCCGCCACCGAACCGACACCGGGAGCGCACCGATGAACGACAGCACCGGGACGTCCCTCGCAGCGGCGGGGGCTCGGAACACCGCGTCCTGGGACGCACCCGCTTCGACGGCGGCCCCCTACGGGCCGCGCACGGCCAACCTCGCCGACATTCTCGAACGCGTTCTCGACAAGGGCATCGTCATCGCCGGCGACATCAAGATCGACCTTCTCGACATCGAACTGCTGACCATCCGTCTGCGGCTGTTCATCGCCTCGGTCGACACCGCCAAGAAGGCCGGCATCGACTGGTGGGAGACCGACCCGGCGCTCTCCTCACGTGCCGCCCGCGACGCGCTGGCCGAGGAGAACCAGCGACTGCGCGAACGGCTCGAAGCGCTGGAGAGCGGTGACCCCCGGACAGCGGGGGCGGGCGTTGCCGGGGAACCGGCCGGCACCTGATCCCAGCCCTCGCACCTGTCACTTCCCCTCCCCTTTCCCGGGCGAGCCCCGGACCGTCCACGTGAGGAGCACCCGATGACGGCGGCCCCGTGCACGACCGACGTCTCCACCGCCACCGACGTCTCCACCGCCACCTACGTCTTCGCCGTCTGCCGCGGCGGCGACCTCGCCGCCCTCGAAGGCTTGGCGGGCCACACGGAGGGCGGACACGTCCGGCTGCTGTCCGTCGGCTCTTTCACCGCCGTGGTGCAGGACGTGCCGGCCGACCGGTTCTCCGAGGAGGCCGTGCGGGAACGGCTCTCCGACGGCGCGGAACTCGAGCGCTGCGCCCGGACGCACCACGCCGTGGTCTCCGCGGCGGCGCGGTGCGCCCCTACCGTCCCCCTGCCGCTGGCCACCCTCTACCTCGGCGACGAAAGCGCCCGCACCGCGCTCGGGAAGCGCCAGCGGCGCCTGCACGCCGCGCTGGACCGCATCGAGGGCCGCGTCGAGTGGAGCGTGAAGGCGTACGCCGTGCCGGTGCCGCCCGGCGCACCGGCCGGGCGTCCGGGAGCGACCACCCCGGCCACGGCCCCCCACGCCCCCTCTTCCGACGATCCCCGTGCCGGCCTCGCTTACCTCGAGCGGGTGCGCAGCCGGAAACAGGCGCGCGACCACCGGCAGGAGACCGCACTGCGCGCCGCCGAGAGGGTGGACACCGCCCTGCGGGACCTCGCGGTGGCCGCCCGCCGGCTGCGCCTCCACGGCCCGGGCCCGGACGGCGACCGCCGTACCCAGGTGCTGAACGCCGCCTACCTGGTGGCGGAGGGCCGCGAAGAGGAACTGGCCGCGGCCCTCGGGCGGCTGCGGCACGAGGCGGACGCGGACGGCGTCCGGATCGAGGTCTCCGGGCCTTGGGTGCCCTACTCGTTTGTGGACGGGGGCGACACCGATGACCTCGACGGCTGAGACCGTCCCGTGGGACGGCGCCTGGGAGGAGGGCGGCCCGCTCGGCGTGCCCCTGGTGGACCTGCTGGACCGGGTACTGGGCACCGGTGTGGTCGTCAGCGGCGACCTGGTGATCGCCATCGCCGAGGTGCCCCTGGTGCGAGTCTCCCTGCACGCGCTGCTGTCCTCGGTCAACGAGCGCGTCCCCGCGCCGTGGGGGGACGGTGGACCGCTGTGACGGCGGACCGGGTCGATCTCGACGCCGACACTGTCGGACGCGACCTCGTCGCACTCGTGCTGACCGTGGTCGAACTGCTGCGGCAACTGATGGAACGGCAGGCGATCCGCCGCATCGACGAGGGGGACCTCACCGACGACCAGGTGGAGCGCATCGGCCGGACCCTGATGCTGCTGGACGAACGGATGGCCGAGCTCCGCGACCACCATGGGCTGTCGCCCGAGGACCTCAACCTCGACCTGGGCCCCCTGGGGACTCTGCTCCCCAGGGATTGACCCCGCGCCGGATCTCCAAGGGAGGAACGGCCGGCGATCCCCCCAGTGGTCGACGCGATCCGGGGTGCAGGCGACGGGGGCCGCAGTCGGCGAGCTCGCGGATCCGGTGGGCTTTCGCCCTGGCTCCGCAGAGTCCGCGACGTACACGCCGCCGTGCCGGGTCCCGCGAACGAAGGGTCTTCGGCGGAGACCGCCGGCCGGCCGGTGGAGCGCGCCATGGAGCTTCGGACCCCGTGACGCGGCGCGTTCTCCGGCGGCCGGCAGACCCCGCGCGCCTCAGCCCCGCAGATGCCCCAGCACCGACCGCACCGCCCGGGCCACCGCCTCCCGTGCCTCGTCCGTGTGGTCGAGCGTCTCGAAGCCATGGTGGCCCTGCGGCACGTCGACGATCTCGACAGCGGCCTCGCAGTCCTCGGCGGCGGTCAGGAACTCCTCTACCGTCGCCGCGATCTCGGGCCTTTCCAGTCCCACCCGGGTCAGTATGACCGGCAGTCGCCCCGCCTTGCGCACCATGGCCGCCGGGCGGAACCGGGAGTCGGTGAGCGGCCACTGCGGCAAGGGCGCGAGCACCGGATACGTCGCCGCGACGCAGCGCAGCCACGCCGGGGGCGCCGCGAGCCAGTCCGCCGACAGGAGCCCGCCGCCGGAGAAGAACCACAGCGCCACCCGTTCCCCGTCGACGCGCGGATCGGCCCGTACGAGCTCCACCGCTTCCGCGATGTCCTCCGCGGCACGCCCGTAGTCGGTGAGGTCGTGCAGCCGGTGGTCCAGCGTCACGCCCACCGCACCCAGCGACGCCACGTACGAGCCGTAGCCAACGAAACCGGGCCAGTCCCGCGGGGTGGGGCGTACCTCGGCGGAGACCGGGCCGCCGTGGACGAAGACCACCGCGGGGCGGGGCTCGTCGGTGTCGGGGAGGTAGAGGTCCACCCGTCCCGTGCGCTCGCGGTGCTGCTCCGGTACGTCGAGGAGGAACGGCCGCAGATGCCCGGGCTGCTCGCTCACGGACGGGGAGATCCGGTGGCCCTCTCCCTCGGCGGCCCGGCGCAGCACCTCGGCCAGCTCGTCCGGAGTGGAGAGCATCGGCCAGTGCCCGGTGTCGAGTTCGAAGAAGGTCACCCGGGGGTCGGTGAGCACCTGGAGGCGGGGGTCGCCCAGGCCGACCAGGCCCTCGACCATGGCGATGCTCGAGCCGTTGGCGATGCACAGGACGCCGGTCGTCGGCACCCCGGACAGCGCGCCCGAGAGCCGCAGGGGCAGGGTGAGCGTGCCCTTCGGCTGCGGGGCGGCGAGCCGGGCCAGCCGCGCCAGCGCGTCCGCCGGGACTCCGGCGGTGCTGCCCCATCGCTGCCATTCGTCGGCCGGCGGCGGTGGGATCAACCCGTCGTCCGCCGCCTGCCCTGCCACGGCCGCTCCTTCTGCCGTCGTCCCCGTTTCATGCGTGGTGTCCGCCAGCAGTTGGTGGACCGTCTGGTCGGGCACCAGCGCGAGGGCGGCGTCGCCTTCCTGCGGCATGCCGGCGTCCAGGTGGACGATCCGGGCGACGCGCCCCGAGCGGCGGTCGGCGGCGCCCAGTACGGGGTGGATGCCGTAGCCGTGGCCGACCAGCACGACGTCCGGTTCCGCCGGTCCCGCCGGAGCGGGGTCCAGGTGGTCGATCAGCTGAACCAGGTCCTGGATGTGCGTCTCCAGGTCCGTGTCGGGGCCCGCCAGGTGGCGGCGGTCGCCCATGCCCGTGAGCGTCACGGGATGCACCTCGGCGCCCGACTCACGGAGTTTCGCGGCCACGTCGCGCCAGATCCAGCCGCCGGTGAAGGCGTCCGACACCAGGATGAAAACCGTCATCACGTCTCCTCGTATACGCGGTCCGCACGACCGGCCGGTCGGGCCGTCCGTGCTCGCCGGTACCGTAGGAACTCCCCCTGAGGGAGGTTCAACCTTGTCCCCTGACGGCATGTGGAGCATCGGAGAGCTCGCGGAGCACGCGGGCGTGACCGTCAAGACCGTCCGCTTCTACTCCGACCGCGGACTGCTGCCCGAAGCCGCCCGCAGCAGCGGGGGCCACCGGCGTTACGGCCCGGAGGCGATCGAACGGCTGCGCCTGATCCGCTCGTTGCGCACCCTCGACCTGCCGGTCCCCGATGTCGGCCGGGTCCTCGACGAGGAGGACGCGCTGGAGGACATCGTGGCGGGGCAACTGCGGGAGATCGGCTCCCGGATGACTGCCCTGCGGTGGCGGGAGGCCGCCCTCCGGCTGCTCCAGGACTGCACCCCCGAGGAACGCGTGGACCGGCTGCGGCTGATCGGTTCCGTGACCGCCCCGCCCAGTACGGCCGCGCTGGCGCGCTTCTGGCGGCGCTGGCTGCCCGTACGGCTCCCGGCGCGAGTGGCGTCCGCGGTCGTCGACCAGGCCGTTCCGCAGCCGCCGGACGACCCGGCCCCGGCCCAGGTCCTCGCCTTCGCGCGGCTGCACGCCCTCGTCTCCGGGCCCTGCCACGGCAACGAGGACTGCCAGCCCACGGTGCACCAGCCGGACACGGGGTACCGCCCGGCCGTGCTCTACGAGGGTCTCGGCGAGGCGTACGGGCTCGCGGCGCGGCACATGCTCGAACGGCGACCGCCGCACGAGGGTGAAGCGCTCGACTGCTTCGTAGCCGCCTACGCCCACTCGTGCGGCACGCGCGACACACCCGACTTCCGCCGGCTGCTCGCCGGCCAGCTCGCGGCGGACCCTCGGATCGACCGCTACTGGCAGCTCGCCGGCGAACTGTTCGGCCCGTCCCGGCCGACCCCCGGCGCCGCCCACGACTGGCTCTGCGCCGCGTTGAACCCGGTTCAGGCGGCCGGGGCGTCCGCCTGAACGGGCACCGCTCCTGCCAGGGTGCGCGTCCGGGCCGGGCCGGACGGGCGCCGGGGATTCGCGGCCGGTCCGGGCCTCGCCCGGACGACCGCCTCGCGTCTGAAGCGTCCGTCTGGACCGTGCCGCTTCACCTCGGGGCGGCCGACCGGGCGTCGCTCGTCGGCCGGTCGCCACGCACGCGGCGGTCGGGTGTCCGGTCTGAAGGGACCGCCACGGCTGGGGCGTCTGCCCGATCCGGGCCGCCTCCCATTGAGGCGTCCGGCGGGCGGGACTTCGCTCGTCGGCGGTTCGACGATCTCGGACGGTGGGGGTGTCCGTCCGCACCGGACGGTCGCGCCCCGGGGCGTCCGACCGGACCGCCGCTCGCCCGGCCTTTCGCCACGCGCAGACTGCTCGGGCGTCCATCCGAACCGGGTCGCCGCGTGCCGGAGAGTCCGCCTGGGCACGCCGCTCGGCCCGCGCTCGCCCGGGCC
>NZ_JBSGZJ010000102.1:0-18284 GCF_053610925.1 Streptomyces sp. NPDC054847
CCTTCGGGCCGTGCCGCGGCTGAGGCGATGCAGGTGCACGTGATATTCGGTTACGGGACGATGCGAGGAGGTCGGTGGAGATGTTCCTCGCTCTGCTTGTGAGCGGTTCTGTCGTCGCACTGGTGCTGATCGGACTGTTCGTCTTCGGACTGCGCAGGAGGCTGATCCAGCGCTCCGGCGGTACGTTCGACTGCAGTCTGCGCTGGAACCTCGTGGAGGATCACGATGCTTCCGGCAAGGGGTGGGTGTACGGCGTCGCCCGGTACAACGGTGACCGGATCGAGTGGTTCCGGATCTTCTCGTACGCGCCCCGGCCCCGCCGGGTGCTCGAGCGCTCCGCGATCGAGGTGCTGGCCCGCCGCACGCCGGAGGGCGAGGAGGAGCTGGCGCTCCTCTCCGATTCCGTCGTGCTCGCCTGCCGGCACCGCGGGACCCGGCTGGAGCTGTCGATGAGCGAGGACGCGCTGACCGGCTTCCTCGCCTGGCTGGAGGCGGCCCCGCCCGGCCAGAGGGTCAACGTCGCGTAGCGATGGTCCGGCGTGTACGGAACGCGTCGGAGTGCATGACAAAGCCCGGGAGAGGTGACTCTCCCGGGCTTCTTCGTCAGCGGACCGTGGTGCTATCCGAGGCCGCTGTTGATCGCGCCGACCAGCTCTCCGTTGCTGGTGTCACCGCTGAACTCCCAGAAGAACGCACCGCCGAGGCCCTGGTTGTTGGCCCAGTTCATCTTTGAGGTGACGGTCGCCGGGGTGTCGTAGCTCCACCAGTTGGTGCCGCAGTGGGCGTACGCCGTGCCGGCGATCGTCCCGGTGGCCGGGCAGCTGTTCCTGAGGACCTTGTAGTCCTCGATGCCCTGCTCGTACGTGCCGGCCGCCGGCCCGGTGGCCGTGCCGCCCGGGGCGGACTGGGTCACGCCTGTCCAGCCGCGTCCGTAGAAGCCGATGCCCAGCAGCAGCTTCTTGGCCGGCACACCCTTCGCCTTGAACTTGGCGATCGCCTCGGCGGAGTTGAATCCGGCCTGCGGGATTCCCGGGTACGAGGTGAGCGGTGAGTGCGGGGCCGTGGGGCCCTTGGCCGCCCAGGCGCCGAAGAAGTCGTACGTCATCACGTTGTACCAGTCGAGGTACTGCGCGGCGCCGCCGTAGTCGGCCGCGTCGATCTTGCCGCCGGACGAGGCGTCGGCCGTGACCGCCGCGGTGACCAGGTTGTTCGCGCCGAACTTGGTGCGCATGGCCTGCATCATGTTCTTGAACGCCGCGGGGCCGCTGGTGTCGCAGGTCAGACCGCAGGCGTTCGGGTACTCCCAGTCGAGGTCGATCCCGTCGAAGACATCCGCCCAGCGGGGGTCCTCGACCAGGTCGTAGCAGGACTGGGCGAAGGCGGCCGGGTTCTGCACGGCCTGGCCGAAGCCGCCGGACCAGGTCCAGCCGCCGAACGACCACAGGACCTTGATGTGCGGGTACTGGGCCTTCAGCTTGCGCAGCTGGTTGAAGTTGCCGCGCAGCGGCTGGTCCCAGGTGTCGGCCTTGCCGTCGACGGACTGGTCGGCGGTGTAGGCCTTGTCGTAGTCGGCGTAGGCGTCACCGATGGTGCACTTGCCGCCGCTGACGTTGCCGAAGGCGTAGTTGATGTGGGTGATCTTCGACGCGGAGCCGGAGGTCACCAGGTTCTTCACGTGGTAGTTGCGACCGTAGACGCCCCAGTTGGTGAAGTAGCCCAGCTTGACCTTGTCGCCGGGGCCGGGCTCTCCGCCGCTGCCGCCGGTGGTGCGGACGGCGACGGCACCGCTGACGGGGCCGGTCTGGTCGGCGCTGTCCCGCGCCTGGACCGAGTACGAGTAGTCCGTGCCGGCGGTCAGGCCGGTGTTGGTGTACGTGGTGCCGGTGACCGTGGCGATCCTGGCGCCGTCGCGCAGGACGTCGTAGTTCTTGATGCCGTTGTCGTCGGTGGCCGCACGCCAGCTGAGGTTCACCGACGTGTCGGTGATGCCGGAGGCCGTGGGGGTGCCGGGGGCGGAGGGCGGGTTGTCACCGGGCACGCTGCCGCCGTCGCACGAGGCGCCGTTCAGCTTGCAGTTGGACGGGGAGCCCGGGCCGCTGCCGTTGAAGCCGAAGGAGACGGAGGCGCCCGGGGCGAGCGTGCCGTTCCAGCCGACGTTCTTGGCGGTCCAGTGGTCGCCGGAGCTGGTGACGGTGGCGTCCCAGGCGGAGGTGACGCGGGTGCCGGAGGGGAAGTCCCACTCGACGGTCCAGGAGTTGATGGTCGTGGTGCCGGTGTTCTTCACCGTCCACTTGCCCTCGAAGCCGGTGCCCCAGTCGGAGGACTTGGCGTAGGTGGCCGTCGCCGAGGTGGCCGCTTCCGCGGGCGAGGCGAGTCCCACCATGGCGGCGAGGGGGAGGAGAAGGGCGGTCAGTCCCGCGGTGGCCCTGGCTCTGAACCGTGATCGGGGGCGTGGGGGCGCAACGGTGCTCAAGGATGCTCCTCGAGTTGAGTGCGGACATGTCAGGGGTGGTCCGTGCACTGTGCACACCGCGGGGCTCACCGCAGTGTGCTCGGTGAGATTAGGGTGGTCTGGACCAATCGTCAATAGGTCCAGACCAAAGGTCCGCGTCCTGTCGTACCGCCCCGGGTCAGATGCCCAACTCCTGCGCGAGGACCGCCGCTTGCACCCTGCTGCGCAGCTCCAGCTTCCCCAGCAGTCTGCTGACGTGCGTCTTCACCGTGGCCTCCGCCATCGACAGCCGCACCGCGATCTCCGCGTTCGACATCCCCTCACCGAGGCACGAGAGCACCTCCCGCTCCCGCCTCGTCAGCGCGTCCAGCACGGCCGGATCAGGCGCGTCCGCCGACCGTACGGGCCCGGGCGCGGCGAACTCCGCGATCAGCCGCCGGGTGACCGCCGGCGCGATCATCCCCTCGCCGCGTGCCACCGCCCGCACCGCCTGGAGCAGGTCGCCCGCCTCGGTGTTCTTCAGCAGGAAGCCGGCCGCACCCGCCCGCAGCGCCCCGAAGACGTACTCGTCGAGATCGAACGTGGTCAGCACCAGCACGTCGGCCAGCTTCTCCGCGACCACCTGCCGTGTCGCGGAGACCCCGTCCAGCCTGGGCATCTGCACATCCATCAGCACCACGTCCGGGCGCAGTTCGCGCGCGAGGCGCACCGCCTCCTCGCCGTCCGCGGCCTCCCCGGCCACCTCGATGTCCGGCGCGCTGCGCAGGATCAGGACCAGCCCCGCCCGTACCGCGTTCTGGTCCTCCGCGACCAGCACCCGGATACGGGCCCCCGTCCTCGAGTCGTCCGCCTGCGCCGTCATGCCGATGGCTCCTTGTCGTCCGTCACGGGCAGCACCGCCCGTACGCGCCAGATCTTGTCGGGCCCGCCGGCCGGGCCCTCCACCGGACCGGCCTCGAGCGTCCCGTCGAGCAGCGCGACCCGTTCCTCCATCCCCACCAGGCCCGCACCGGAGCCGGGCGCCCGCGGTCCCGGCCGACGCCCGAACCGGCTCGTCACCGACACCCGCAGCGCGTCGCCCGCCCCACCGGACACCTCGACGCGCACCTCACCGGCCTCCGCGTGCTTGATCGCGTTCGTCAGCGACTCCTGGACGATGCGGTAGCCGGCGAGCTCCACGGGCGCCGGCAGCCGGGCGCCCTTCTCCCGCTCGTCACGGAGCACGAAGCTCAGCCCGCTCTGCCGGCCGTTGGTCCTCGCCTGCTCCACCAGGGCGTCGAGTCCGGCCAGGGTGGGTGCGGCGGCCGGCTCCACGTCACCGCTGCTGTCGCGCAGCAGTCCGATCAGCCGGCGCATCTCGGCCAGGCCCTCGACGCTGTTCTCGCGGATCACGGTCATCGCCTGCCTGGTCGTCGCCTCGTCGTCCAGGGACAGCGCCGCCGTGGAGTGGATCGCGATCGCGGAGAGGTGATTGGCGACCATGTCGTGCAGTTCCCGGGCCATCCGGGCGCGCTCCGCCGCGATCGCCTGGGTGCGGTCCATCTCCGCGAGCAGCGCGGTCTGTTCGGCCCGCAGCCGGGCGGCGTTCGCCGCCTCCCGGTGGTTGCGGACGATCGCGCCCGTCGCGGCGGGGAAGAACGCGACAAGGGCGGTGACGACGCCGACGAGCAGCGCGGCCGCGTCCCTGAACCAGGCCAGGAAGCCGACGGTCACGGCGATGGTCACCATCGCGGTGATCACCGGGATGCGCCGGGCGGAGGCCGGGGTGCCGTAGACGACCGCCGCATAGACGAGATCCGCGAACATCAGGACCGTCGCGATGCTGCCGAGCGTGAACTGGTCGCCGATCACGGCGACCGTGCCCACGAGCAGCGCCGTACGGGGCATGGTCCGGCGCAGAAGCTCCAGGAAAGCCGTCACCACGAGCGGCACCAGGGTCACCCAGGCCGGCAGCGGCGTCCGGGACTCGCCCTGGCTGTGCAGCCCCAGCCAGTACAGCAGCAGGCCGCCGAGCAGACCGGCGGCCGCGGCGAGCACGTCGTCACGGTGGGGGCGGGGGAAGGTCACCCGTCCATCAAACACGGCACGACGGCCCCCGTGCGTCCGCGCGCGGGGTGAGCCCGCGGTACATCGAAGGATGCAGTCGCAGTTCGTCAAGGGCGACGACGAATCCCTGCCCGGCGGCGGCCACGCTTGGACCGTACGAAGGGAGACTGCCGTGATCGTCACGCTGATCGTGATCTGCGAGGTCGGCTTCTGGGTGCTGCTGGCCGCCGGACTGTCCGTCCGCTACCTGCTGAAGATGCCGCGCACCGGCGCCGCGCTGCTGCTGTGCGAACCGCTGCTGGAAGTCCTGCTGCTGGTGGTCACCGCGATCGACCTCAAGAACGGCGCGGAGCCGGACTGGAAACACGGTCTGGCCGCCCTCTACATCGGCTACACGGTCGGCCACGGCCACCGCACCGTCAAGTGGCTCGACGGCCACGCCGCGCACCGCCTCGCCGGCGCGCCTCCGCCGCCGAAGCCACCGCGCTACGGCATGGCCCGCGCCCGGCACGAGGGCAGGATCTGGCTGGGCACGGCGGTGGGCGCGATCGTCGCGACCGCGCTGCTCCAGATCGCGATCTGGTACGTCGGGGACGCCGGCCGGACGGAGTCGCTACGGAGCTGGATGTACGGCGCCTGGCGTGCGGCGGGCATCCACGGCCTGATCACGCTCACCTACGTGTTCTGGCCGAAGAAGGCCCGGGCGGACGAGCGGGAACGCGAACCGGTCCGCGCCGAGCGTTAGCGCTCCCCGCCCGGCACCCACAGCACGTCTCCGACCTCCTTGTTCGCCACCCTGGCGAGAATGAACAGGAGGTCGGAGAGGCGGTTGAGGTACGTCGCCGTCAGCGCGTTCATCGTCTCGCCGTGCACTTCCATCGCCGCCCATGTCGAGCGCTCCGCCCGCCGTACGACCGTGCACGCCTGGTGCAGCAGCGCCGCGCCCGGCGTGCCGCCCGGAAGGATGAAGCTGCGCAGCTTCTCCAGTTCCTCGAGGAAGCGGTCGCAGTCCGCCTCCAGCTTGTCGATGTACGACTGCTCCACCCGCAGCGGCGGGTACTTCGGATTCTCGACGACCGGCGTGGAGAGGTCCGCCCCTACGTCGAAGAGGTCGTTCTGCACCCGGACGAGGACCTTCACGACCTCCTCGTCCAGCTTCCCCAGTGCGATGGCCGAGCCGATGACCGCGTTGGCCTCGTTGGCGTCGGCGTACGCGGAGATGCGCAGATCGGTCTTGGCGGTGCGGCTCATGTCGCCGAGGGCGGTGGTGCCCTGGTCGCCGGTGCGGGTGTAGATGCGCGTCAGATTGACCATGTGGCCAGCCTAGTTAGGCACCGGGCCGGTGGCAGGTCCGTGTGCCCACCGTCACGGCCGGCGCCGCCGGCCCGCGGCGCCGAGGCCGCCCGGAGCGCGGTCCGGGAAGCGGGAGGGGCCGTCCCGGTGTGATGTCCGTCATCTGAGACGTGACGCGCATCTCTTCACGGTCACAGGGGCCCCTCACGACCGCTAATCTCCGGCAGAGAGCGCACATGTAAACAGTCGTTAAGGAGTGCCGCAGTGGCCAGGAAGCTCGCCGTCATCGGTGCCGGACTCATGGGTTCCGGAATCGCGCAGGTCTCTGCCCAGGCAGGCTGGGACGTCGTTCTGCGTGACGTCACCGACGAGGCACTGACCCGCGGCAGGGACGGCATCAAGGCGTCGTACGACAGGTTCGTCTCCAAGGGCAAGCTCGAAGCGGCCGACGCCGACGCGGCGTTGGCGCGCATCACCACCACCACCGACCTCGACGCCGTCGCCGACGCCGACATCGTCGTCGAGGCGGTGTTCGAGAAGCTCGAGATCAAGCACGAGATCTTCCGCGCCCTCGACAAGCTCGTACGGGACGACGCGGTCCTCGCCTCCAACACCTCCGCCATCCCGATCACCAAGATCGCGGCGGTGACGGAACGCCCGGAGCGCGTCGTCGGCGCCCACTTCTTCTCGCCCGTCCCGATGATGCAGCTGTGCGAGCTGGTGCGCGGCTACAAGACGAGCGACGAAACCCTCGCCACCACGCGTGAGTTCGCCGAGTCGGTCGGCAAGACGTGCATCGTCGTCAACCGCGACGTCGCCGGCTTCGTCACCACCCGACTCATCTCGGCGCTCGTCGTCGAGGCCGCGAAGCTGTACGAATCGGGCGTGGCGAGCGCCGAGGACATCGACATCGCCTGCAAGCTCGGCTTCGGACACGCCATGGGGCCGCTCGCCACGGCCGACCTGACCGGTGTCGACATCCTGCTCCACGCCACGAGCAACATCTACACCGAGTCGCAGGACGAGAAGTTCGCGCCGCCGGAGCTGATGCGCCGGATGGTGGATGCCGGTGACATCGGCCGCAAGAGCGGGCAGGGCTTCTACAAGCACTGACGCCGAAGAGGCGTTATCGACCGGTTCGACATCACCCGGCGGGGTGAATTCGGTATCGGTTCGCTTACAAGTAGCAACCCCTGCGCCTACGCGGCAGTCAGTTGTTGCAGGACAGAGAAGAACCGAAGAACAGTCAGCCGCACAGTCGACACGGGGCCAGCACGGGGCACTGTAAGCAAACTCGGGGAGCGCATATGCACATCAGGGGCGACCACGCCGAGCTGGTCGTCGGGGGCCGCCTCGACGTCCGCAGCGCGGCGGACGCCCGTACGGTCCTGCACTCGGCCGTCGACGACGGAGCCGGCGACCTGGTGCTCGACCTGACCCACCTCGATTCCTGGGACGCCACCGGGCTCGGGGTCATCATGGGGGCGCACCGGCGGGCCGGCAGATGCGGTCGCCGGCTGGTGCTCCGTGGTGTGCCGCCGCAGATGCAGCGACTGCTTGTGGCGACGAGGCTGCACCGCATCCTCGCCATCGAGGGCGGCCTCGCTGCGGAATCGCTTCCTCGGGTGTGATCCCCGCCGCCGGTGGTGACCGGCGCGAGGCCGGCCACGGCGGCGGGGTGGGTGCGGGTACGGCGACGCGGCCACGCGGCCTGCCGGCGGTCGGGGCCGCCGCGGAGAAACGTCCCGTCATGTGTGACGGGGGCACGAACGGGGCGAGCAGCGCAATCCTCCTGAGACCGTGACGTCGGGGACGTGCGGCACCCCGAAGGTTTCGCGATGCGCGGCGAACGTCTAGGGTTCGATCGCCTGCCCTTTCGACGGACCCATGAGGCGGGCTCCGGACCGAGGCGACAAGACGTGCAGGAAGGCCGGGAGGCACCGCACGCGGCTTCGGCCCCAAGACAGTGATCTTGGCGGCGACAAGGCCGGGCGAACCTGATCTGGGAGCTTTGACCATGGACAACGACAGCTTCGGCGAGGGCGCCGGACCGGTGCGACCGCCGCGCGACGCCATCACGCCCGGACAGTCGACGCCCACGCCCCGGCGCACGGTCCAGCTCGTCTCCGGCGACTTCCTGCTCACGATCAACCCGGTCGACGGCAGCGAGATCGAACCCTGCCCGCCCGGAGGGCCCGTTCGGGCCGACGGCCAAGGGGGCGAGCAGCCCGGCCGGCCGACCCGCCGCAGCGCCGCGCAACGCGCGGAGCTCCTCCGCGCCGCGCAGCCCCCCGTGCCGCCCGGCCCCGCCGCCCCCCGCCCGCCGCTGCTCGAACGCGACGAGGAACTCGCACGGCTCGTCCGACTCCTCGGCAGCGGCCGGTCCGTCCGGCTCACCGGCCCGGCGGGCTCCGGCCGCACCTCGCTGCTCGACGCCGTCGCCGCGAAGTGCGGCGCCTTCGCGCCCGACGGGGTCGTACGTCTCAACGGCCACCGCCGCACGCCCGCTGAGCTGCTCCACGAACTCTTCACGGTCGTCTACGACTCGCCAGGAATGCGCCCCGACCGGAACGCGCTCGCCGGCTTCGTGCGCGACATCGGAGCCGTCGTCATTCTGGACGACCTCGAGTTCGGCGGTGCGTCCCTCGACGAGCTGCTCGACGCCGCACCGGAATGCGCGTTCCTCGTCGCGGCCACCCCGGACATCGCCGCACCCGGCGCGGGCTCGCACCTCGAAGAGGTCTTCCTCGGCGGCCTCGGCCGCGCCGCCGCACTCGAACTGCTGCGCAAGGCCGTGGACCGGCCGCTGACAGAAGAGGAGTCCAACTGGGCGGGCGACCTCTGGTTCGAGTCGGAGGGCCTGCCCCTGCGGTTCGTCCAGGCCGCCGCCCTGCTGCGCCAGTGCGACGAGCTGCGGGCCGACCCGGAGGCCTTCGAGGAGTTCGCCCCCTTCGCGGCCGCCGGCGGCAAGGACGTACCCCTGCCGTCGCTCGGCGAGGGTGCCGCGCCCGCCTCACTGCTCGCCTCACGGCTCAGCGACTCGGCCAGGCAGACCCTGCGCTTCGCGGTCGCCCTCGGCGGCGAGGTACCGCACCAGGCACACCTGCCGGCCCTCGTCGGGGACACCCACGCCGACGCCGCACTCGGCGAACTGATGAACTGCGGACTGCTCTCCCCGGCCGGCCCGCGCTACCGGCTGGCGGCCGGTGTGCTCGCCCAGCTCCGCGAGAAGGGCTACGACGAGGACGCCGTCGGCCACGCGCACACCGCCGCCCAGCACTACGCCTGGTGGGCCGGACACCCCTCCGTCAGCCCCGAGCGGGCCGTGGCGGAGGCGGACGCCGTGCTGGCCGCCCTGAGCGCCCTGGTGCCCGGCCGGGACGCCGGACACCCCAGCACGGCCGTCCTGCTTGCCCGCAGCGCCGCGCCGGCGTTCGCCGCCGGACGGCAGTGGGCCGCCTGGGAGCGGGCCCTGCGGATGGGCTCAGAGGCCGCCCGCATCGCCGGTGAGGTCGCGGAAGAGGCCTACTTCCACCACGAGTTGGGCGTCCTCGCGCTGTGCACCGGGAACGTGGACCGGGCCAGGGCCGAGCTCGAGGCGTCGATCGGTATGCGCGGCGCGCTCGCCGACAAGAGCGGCACCGTCGCCGGACGCCGGGCCCTCGCGCTCGTCGCCGACCGCGAGTCCGGGCCGGCGCCCGCCGCCCCGGGCGAGGCGGGACCCGTGTCGCCCCCGAGGGGCGGGCCCGGCTCGGCGCTGACGAAGCGGCTGCCGCGGACCGGGTCGCAGGACCGCGGCGCTGCCGCGCCGGTGACGGGTCAGCAGCAGGAGACCCCGGCGGACGGCTCCGGCCGCCCGGCGGGCCGGGGCGCGGCCATCCTCATGGGCGCCCGCCGCAACCTCGTCGCCACGGGAGCGGGTGCGCTGCTCGCGGTGGTCCTCGGCACGGTGGTCACCCTGGGCATGACCTCCGACCAGGAGGAGCCGCCCGGGAGCGACGTACGCAACGGGCAGCCGGTGAACGAGGACGACGTCGACGACGACTGGACGGCAGAGGACCCGACGGCAGACGTCTCCGACGATCCGTCGGACGACAAGGACGACGCCAAGCCGACGGGATCGTCCACGTCGGCCACGACGCCCGCGTCGACGGGCCGCCCGTCGGTACCGGGGGAGACCCCGTCGCCGAGCTCGTCGCGGCCGGAGAGCCCTTCGGACTCGCGCCCGCCGTCGAGTCCGAAGCCGCCGTCGAGCCCCAAGCCGCCGCCGGTCGCGACGCCGCCGACGGTCTCGTCCTCGCCGACGAAGACCACGACCCCGACTCCGACTCCGACGCCCTCCCAGACGTCCACGGCCCCGGGCGGCAGCGCGTCCGCGAGCGAGCCGAGCGAAGCGACGATGACGAGCGACGGGCCGGCTTCCGCGTCGCCGTCGATCATCTGACGGGTCGCGTCTCGACGGCTCGGCCCCTTTCCCCACCCCGCCCACTCCCCGAAACCCTGACGGGACCGGGCCTGCGCCCGCACATCGGGGCCAGGACTGCGCTCGAGCCCCCGGCGGCAGCGGGGGTGTGCCCCGCACCGCTGAGGGGCTGGGCCTGAGGACCTCTGACGGGACTGGGCCTGCGTCGCGAAAGCCAGAGGCCGGTCTGCGCCCGAGCCCCCGGCGGCAGCGGGCTGCGCCCGAGCTCTTGGCGCGACCGGGGCTGCGTCCCCCGAGGCCCCTGACGGGGCTGCGCCTGCCCACTTGGCGGGACCGGGCCGTGCCCGAAGCCCAAACGGGACGGAGCCGTGCCCCGCAACCACCCGGGGGACCGGAGCCGCGCCCCGAATCGCTGAGCGGGGCCTGCGTGGCGAAGCCGGGCCGGGCTGGGCCCGAAACCCCTGGCGGCACCGGGGTGTGCCCCGCACCGCTGAGCGGCTGGCCCGGAGTTCCTGGCGGGGGGCGGGCCTGCACCTTTGGCGGGACCGGGCTGCGCCTGTCCCCTTGGCGGGATCGGGACCGCGCCGAGGCCCTAACGGGACAGGCCATGCCCCGAATCCCTTGGCGGGACCGAGCCGTGCTCACCCTGGGGGCTGCGCTCGAAGCACAGTGATGGGGATGCGCCTGCGCCCGGGGCGAGCTTGCCCGGAGAGCTCGACGGGCGGGGCTGCGCCTGCCCTCGCGTCGGCGCCGCGTGCCGCTTCTGCGCTGCGTGGGAGCCGGCCGGGTGTCACCGCGCGGGGTGCCGCCCGGCGGTGAGGCTGTACTGACGGGGCGCAGGCCCCAGCCGTGCGGCGGGACGGCCCGCATGGCCCCAGCCGTTACAAGCCCGTGAACGGCACCCTCGGCGGGCGGGGGCAGCCCGTGCACGACTTGGGACATCGCGGCCGGGGCGGGCTTGCCCGGAAGCTCGACGGGCGGGGCCGGCGCCCCTAACCGCTGATGGGCTGGGCCTGCGTGGCGAAGCCGGGCCGGGCTGCGCCCGGAACCACGGCGGGACGGGGCTGCGCCCCGAACCGCGGCGTCAGAACAGGCGGAGTTTGTCGTCCTCGATGCCGCGCATCGCGTCGTAGTCCAGGACCACGCAGCCGATACCGCGGTCCGTCGCCAGGACCCGGGCCTGGGGCTTGATCTCCTGGGCCGCGAAGACGCCCTTCACCGGCGCCAGGTGCGGGTCGCGGTTGAGGAGTTCCAGGTAGCGGGTGAGCTGCTCCACGCCGTCGATCTCGCCCCGGCGCTTGATCTCCACCGCCACCGTCGCGCCGTCGGCGTCACGGCAGAGGATGTCCACCGGGCCGATGGCCGTTGGGTATTCACGGCGGATGAGGCTGTACCCCTCGCCAAGTGTCTCGATCCGGTCGGCAAGGAGCTCCTGGAGGTGCGCTTCCACGCCGTCCTTGATGAGGCCGGGGTCGACACCGAGCTCGTGCGACGAATCGTGGAGGATTTCCTCCATCGTAATGATCAGTTTCTCGCCCGCTTTGTTCACGACGGTCCAGACGCTGTCGTCGCCCTCCTTCAATGTGCAGGGAGGGGACATCCAGTTCAGCGGTTTGTACGCCCTGTCGTCGGCGTGGATGGAGACACTGCCGTCCGCCTTGACCAGGATCAAACGGGGGGCGGAGGGCAGGTGGGCGGTGAGCCGGCCGGCGTAGTCCACGGAGCAGCGGGCGATGACGAGACGCATGGTCCGCAACGCTACTCGAAGGACGCCGCGCTGCGCGATTCGCCCCGGAAGCGCCCTTCGTTATTTGGCCGGTTGTGTGCCCAATCTCCTGGTGCGCTCAAGTCGGCGCACTTACCGTGGAAGACAGGAGGTCGTCGGCCGTGCACTCTGCGTCGCCGTACAGCATTGGTATGCCGTCGTTCGGTCGCTTCCTCCTTCCCTGCCCGTAAGGCCCCGTTCTGCGGGGTCGCGAGAGGAGAACCCATGTCGCTCGACGTCTCACCGGCGCTGTTGGAACAGGCCGAGCGAGGCGAGGTCGACGAAGCAGCTTTCGTCGACTGCGTCCGGACCTCCCTGCCCTACGCATGGGAGATGATCAGTTCTCTGGTGGCTCAGCTGAAGGTGGACGGCGGCGAGTTCGCCGACAACCAGACGCCTCCGCCGGACGAGCAGGCACGTGGTCAGCTGCTGCGCGCGCTCGCGAGTGACGCGATTCGCGGCGCGCTGCAGCGGCACTTCGGAGTGCGACTGGCATTCCAGAACTGCCACCGCGTCGCGGTGTTCCCGCTGGACCCCTCGGTCGACGAGCGGCTCGCCCGCTTCACCTCGATCCGGGGTCAGTTGCTCAATCAGTCGCCCGAACTGCGCGACTGCTGAAGTCTTTTGCTGCCGCTCCGCATCATTGGAGGTGCACAGATGTCGGAGCGGCGGCACCGTCGGACCCGGAACCTCGCAACCATGGACACGGACGAGCGTCAGTCGAGCAGGGGCAGCACGTCCGTGCCCAGCCGCCGGACGTTCTCCTCGGTGGTGGCGAGGTCGCCGGAGCCCTCCGCGAGCAGCGCGAAACGTGTGATGCCGGTGCGCTCCGCGGTCGCCGCAAGGCGGTCCGCGGCCAGGCGCGGCGGCCCCACCGGATGCAAGGAACAGAGCAGCTCCGTGTACGCGACGGGGTCGCGCATCGCGCGGTGCCGTCCGTCGACCGTCACATGCGCGTCCAGGCCCTGCTTGAGCCAGCCGGGCATCGCCTTGACGAGGGTCTCCGCCGCCTCGTCCGCGCGGTCGGCGATCTGGACGACGCCGGCCGACACATGCCCGGCCGCCGCGACCTTCGCGGCCGGGTGTCCGGAGGAGAGGGCGTGCGTACGCCACAGGGCGACCATGTCCGCCTTCTCCTGGTCGCCGCAGTGCATGCCCAGCAGCATCGGCAGGCCTCGCTCCGCCGCGAGCCTGACGCTCTGCGGGGACGTGCACGCGACGACCACCTCGGGGCCTTCCGACGGCCCGTCGATCAGCTCGTCGGGACGGGGGACCACCGCGACCTCGCGGAAGGCGAACCGTTCGCCCTGCGCGCCGACGCGGGGTTCGCGCAGCCAGCGCAGCAGCAGGTCGAGGGATTCGGGGAAGCCCTGTTCGTACGCGGCCAGGCCGGCGCCGAACACCTCCAGGTCGACCCAGGGCCCGCCGCGTCCCACTCCGAGGGTGAACCGCCCGTCGGACGTGAGATGCAGCAGTGCGGCCTGCTCGCCCAGCGCCACGGGATGTGCGCTCGGCAGCACGCTCACCGCCGTGCCCACACGGATGCGGCGGGTGCGGCCGAGCAGCAGCGCCGCGAGGGTCACTGCGGACGGGCACACCCCGTACGGTACGAAGTGGTGCTCGGCCAGCCACACGGCGTCGAGGCCCGCTTCCTCCGCCACCTCGGCGGAACGCACCGCCCGGTGCAGTGCCTCCCCCTGTCCTTGGCCCGGGAACTGGGCCGCCAGTACGAACGTTCCAACGCGCATCGCCTTCTGCCTCCTTGCGGCCGACGCGTCACTCCCCCTACAGGCAACAACGCCTGACACGTGCCAAAGGCACGGGCAGGAGGGAAGTTGTTGCGATTTTCCGGTAACTGGCCCTGATGCAGGACGTGCGCGCACCCGTGGGAGGGACAGGCGTCGCGGCCCGGGCCCGTACGCTGTACGGGCAACTGTCCTGACTTGCCCCGTGAGGTGTCACGTGTCCCCGCGCCGCAACCGCCCCCGAGGCGGCGAGAAGCCCACCGAGCGAGCGAGCGACCCCGCAGGCCGGTACGGCGGTTTCGGCAGCAGCGAGTCCTGGCAGGGCGAGGAGTGGTCGGTGCGCCATGTCGCGGGTGCGAGTGCCGCCGGCAAGCGGTACCGCTGTCCCGGATGCGACCAGGAGATCGCCTCCGGCATGCCCCACGTGGTGGCCTGGCCCGAGCACGGCGGCGTGGACGACCGCCGTCACTGGCACAAGGCGTGCTGGAACGCGAAGGACCGCCGCACCTCGAAGGTGCAGCGGTCCAGGAACGCGCCGAGGTACTGAGCGCGCGGTCAGACGTCCCGGCTGCTCATCGTCGCGTACGCGCCGCCGAGCGCCACGACCGCGAGACCGAGCATGATCCACACCGGCTCCCAGCCGAGGGGACCGGAGGACCCGCCCGACGCAGCCTCCCCGTAGATGCCGATGAGCTGGCTCGGGATGGCCCACTCCAGCAGGAACTTCTGCAGGTCCTGCAGCGACTCGGAGAACATGAACATGGCCGCCACCAGCGGCAGCAGCATCACGCCGATCATGGTGGTGATCGCACCGGCCGAGTGCCGGATCATGGCGCCCACGGCCAGGGACAGCAGCCCGAGCGAGGCGATGTAGAGACCCACGCCGACGGAGGCGCGCAGCCATTCGTCACCGGTGGGCTCGGCCGCCTCCACCATCGCGTTCTGGATGACCGCGACGACGCCCGCGACCAGCGTCGTGATCGTGAGGACCAGGAGGAAGAAGACGGCGGCCTTGGCCGCCAGCACCCGGCCGCGGCTCGGGCAGGCCGTCAGCGTCGTCCGGATCATGCCGGTGCTGTACTCGGACGCGATGGTGAGCACGCCCAGGGTCATCACGCAGATCGAGCCGGGCAGGACGCCGAAGAAGCCCATGCCGAGGGCGGACGAGTCACCGATGTCGGCCGATTCGCCGGCGGCGGACACGAGCGCGGCGACACCGAGACCGATGCCGAGCATCAGCACGATCATCACGCCCAGCGTCCACATCGTGGAGCGCACGGAACGGATCTTCGTCCACTCGGACAGGAGCGCGTCACCGAGGCTGGCCCCGCGCACCGGGATCGGGGAGGCGTACGAGCCGGGCTGCTGGTAGGGAGTGGTCATCGTGCGTCCTCGGGCTTGGTCAGGTCGGCGGGGGCGGCAGCCGGGGGAGCGGGGGCCTCGGCCGGGGCGGCGGCGGGCGGCGCGGCCGGCACCGGGGCCGCGTACGGGTTCTGGCCGGGCTGGGGCGGCGGCGGGGCGTAGAAGCCCTGCTGCGGCACCTCGGGGACGTGCGGCTGCGGCGGGACGTGCCCCATCGGCGGCTGCTGCATGAGCCCGGACTTCTCGTCCGCCGTCGAGCGGTAGTCCACCGCGCCCTGCGTCATCCGCATGTACGCCTCCTCCAGGGAGGCCTGGTGCGGCGACAGCTCCCACAGCCGCACGTCGGCGCCGTGCGCCAGGTCGCTGATGCGGGGCAGCGGCAGGCCGGTCACCCGCAGCGCGCCGTCCGGCTCCGGCATCACCTGGCCGCCCGCCTCGGTCAGAGCGGCGAGGAGCTTCTCGCGCTGTTCGGGCTCCGTCTGCGGGGTACGGACCCGGGCGAAGTCCGCCGAGTTGTGGGAGATGAAGTCCTTCACGCTCATGTCCGCCATGAGCTGACCGCGTCCGATCACGATCAGATGGTCGGCCGTGAGGGCCATCTCGCTCATCAGGTGCGAGGAGACGAAGACCGTACGGCCCTCGGCGGCCAGCTGCTTCATCAGGTTGCGCACCCAGAGGATGCCCTCGGGGTCGAGGCCGTTGACCGGCTCGTCGAAGAGCAGCACCTGAGGGTCGCCCAGCAGCGCGGCGGCGATGCCGAGCCGCTGACCCATGCCGAGCGAGAAGCCCTTGGAACGCCTCTTCGCAACGCCCTGAAGGCCCACGACGCCGAGCACCTCGTCGACCCGGCGGTCCGGGATGCCGGAGAGCTGCGCGAGCGACAGCAGGTGGTTGCGGGCGGTGCGTCCGCCGTGCACCGCCTTGGCGTCGAGCAGCGCGCCGACCTGGCGGGGCGCGTTCGGCAGCTGCCGGAACGGGAGCCCGCCGATGGTGACCTGGCCCGACGTCGGCCGGTCGAGGCCGAGGATCATGCGCATCGTCGTGGACTTGCCCGCGCCGTTGGGGCCGAGGAATCCGGTGACGGCGCCCGGCCGCACCTGGAAGGAAAGGTTGTACACGGCTGTCTTGGCGCCATAGCGCTTCGTCAGGCCGACTGCCTCGATCATTCTCCAGCCCCATCGACTTTCGGGTCGTCGGGGCACAGGCGGTGCAGCCGTACGCCCCCGTAAGTGCTAGGAGGATAGCCGGGCCCCGATGGTTCCGCCCAAGCAGATACGGCTACGGGTCCGTTCAGGCGTCCCGCTTCTTCAGCACGAGGAAGCCGCCGAGGAGCGCCGCGGCAACCCACAGCAGCATGATGCCCAGGCCGCCCCAAGGGCCGTAAGGGGATTCCCCGCTGTTCATGGCGTTCGGGACCACCTGCATGATCTTCGCGCCGGCCTGGTCGGGGAAGTAGCGCGCGACGTCCTTGGCGCCCGGTACCGCGGAGAGGATCTGGGAGACCAGGAAGAAGAACGGCATCAGGATGCCCAGCGAGAGCATCGAGCTGCGCAGCATCGTGGCGACGCCCATCGAGAAGACCGCGATCAGGCCCATGTAGATGCCGCCGCCGATGACGGCCCGCAGCACGTTCTCCTCGCCGATCGTGGTGCGGTGCTCACCGAGCAGTGCCTGGCCGAGGAAGAACGTGAGGAAGCTGGTCGCCATCCCGACCACGAGGGCCAGCAACCCGGCCACCGCGATCTTGCTGAAGATGAACGTGCCGCGCTGCGGCACGGCGGCGAGCGAGGTGCGGATCATGCCCGAGCTGTACTCGGTGCCGACGACGAGGACGCCGAAGACGACCATCGCGAGCTGTCCGAGCACCATCCCGGAGAAGCTGATGAGGGTCGGGTCGAACGTCAGCCGCTCGGCGTCCGGCAGATCGTCGAACGTGGCGTTCATCAGGGCGCACAGGGCCGCGCCCATCGCGACGGTCACGGCGAGCGCGCTGATCAGCGTCCAGCGGGTGGAGGAGACCGTACGGATCTTGGTCCACTCGGACTGGATGACGGCGGGTACGGATGCCATCGGTCAGGCTCCCTCTTTGCGCGGGGCCCACTGCGGGACGCCCTGGCCGGACGGCGGGGCTTCGACGCCGGGCGGTGGTGGTGCGCCCGCGCCGGTGGAGTGCGCGTGGTACTCCACCGAGCCGGCGGTCATCTGCATGAACGCCTCCTCGAGCGAGGCGCGTTGGGCACTGAGCTCGTGGAGCACGATCCGGTGCTCGGCCGCGAGCTCGCCGAGCTGCTCGGTGCTCGCGCCGTCGACCTCCAGCGTGCCGTTGTCCGTCTCGACGACCGTCATGCCCGCCCGGTGCACGGCGTCCCGCAGTTCCTCCTGCTGAGGGGAGCGGAGCCGCACATAACTGCGGGAGTTCTGCTGGATGAAATCGGCCATCGATGTGTCGGCCAGCAGCTTGCCCTGGCCGATCACGATCAAGTGATCGGCGGTCAGGGCCATTTCACTCATGAGATGAGAAGAAACGAAGATCGTCCGGCCTTCTTGCGCAAGGGCTTTCATCAGATTACGGATCCAGTGAATTCCCTCGGGGTCCAGACCATTGACCGGTTCGTCGAACATCAGGATCTCGGGATCACCGAGCAGTGCCGACGCGATTCCGAGCCGCTGGCCCATACCCATGGAGAAGCCCTTCGACTTCTTCCGGGCGACCGGCGTCAGTCCCACCACGTCGAGGACCTCGGCGACACGGCTCCGCGGGATGCGGTTCGCCTGGGCCAGACACAGCAGGTTGTTGTACGCGCTGCGGCCGCCGTGCATCGCCTTGGCGTCGAGCAGTGCCCCGATGTACTTCAGCGGCTCCTCCAGCTCGCGGTAGTGCCGGCCGTCGATCCTGACGGTGCCGCTGGTGGGATTGTCGAGATCGAGCATCATCCGCATCGTCGTCGACTTGCCCGCCCCGTTGGGGCCGAGGAAGCCGGTCACCACCCCGGGGCGCACCTTGAAGGAGAGATGGTCGACCGCGACCTTGCTGCCGAAGTGTTTGGTGAGACCCTCGAGCTCGATCATGCGTTCACGCTACGGGGGCCGGGAAGCGTCCGCCACCGGGTTCCGGGAAGGGATGGAGTCCCTTCCGCATCAGGGTGACACCGGCGGGCAACAGGGTGAGGGGGACGGGCCGGACGCACAGGTGCCCGG
>NZ_JBSGZJ010000103.1:0-18175 GCF_053610925.1 Streptomyces sp. NPDC054847
GGCGAGGCTGGATTTGGCCCCGTCCGGCGGAGGGCCTGAGCCGCAGGTCGGGCGGAAGCCGCGCAGCGGCGCTTCCAGCCCGTCCGGCGGCACCTCCCACGACCGCTAGGCCGTAGCGGGAGATTGAGGGCACCGCGCGAAGCGCGGTACGCCCCCGCAGGGCGGTACGGGGCGCCGGGGCCTGCCCCGGTTTCAAGGAGCTGGCCCCCATGGCCGCCGGGCCGTAGGGAGGGTAGGGGACAGCCCGCCGCAGGCGGCGGCACCCCGACCCGCCTACCAGCTCGGAGGGCTCGCGATCGCCCGTGCCAGTACGTCGTCGAGGACGCGCGCCGTCGTCTCCACGTCGTACTTCGAGTTGTCGATGATCGGCAGGCCCGATCCGTACCACCCGGCCATTCGCCCGTGGATGCCGGCGACCTCCTCGTCCGACAGGCGTCGGTTGCCGCTGCGCTCCGCGTTGCGTTCGAGGACGATCTCGAGGCCGGGCAGGAGCACCACCGGCAGCAGGCCGGGGCCGACATGGCGTTTCCAGCCGCCGAGGCCGACGGCGGGGCGGTCGGGGAAGACCGCGTCGTCGAGGATGCAGGAGATCCCGTTGGCCAGGAAGTTACGGGCGGCGAAGCCGCAGGTGCGGCGGGCGAGGCGGTACTGGGCCTCGGAGTTGTCGTTCCAGCCGGACTGGGGGTCGGCGAAGCCGGAGCACACCCATTCCCGGACGTCGTCGAGGCTGATGTGCGCCGTCGGCACCCGGCGGTGGTTGGCCCAGTGGCGGGCAACCGTGGTCTTTCCGGCGCCGGCCGGGCCGATCAGCAGCACGGCGAGCATGGCCGTGCCGGTGCCGCTGTCCGCCGGGGGCGGGGCGGGTATGGGGACCGGCCCGCCGGGCGGGAGCTGGATGTGGCCCGTCGTCTCGCGGGAGGGCTGCGGCGGGGCGCCGTGCAGTGCCGGGCCGGGCCGGCCGGGAGGCGCCGAGGGCCCCGCCGGGGAGCCCTGCGGCGGTGGCGGCGGAGGGCCGGCGGGCGCCGCCGGCGGTGGCGGTGGCGGCCCCGCGGGAAGCCCGGGGCCCGGGTGCTGCGCACCGTGTATCCATCCGGTCGGTCCCTGCCCCGGTCCGTGGGGCGGCGGCAGCGGAGCCCCCACTGCGTGCTGCATCCGGTGCCACTCCGTCTCGTACGACTGACGCTCTGTCGGACGGCCGACACGGCCGTCGTGCTACCGAACGGTACCCTCCCGGTGCCGCTCGGATGTGCGACCGGGCCCGGCCGCCGTAGCGACAACGACCCAGGGCGGCTCGAAGTGCCCTGCTCCACGCGGCGGCGCGTCAGCCGTCGAGTTCCTCCGCCAGCGCGCGCAGCGCGAGCCGGTAGGAGCCGATGCCGAAGCCGGCCACCGTGCCGCTGGCGACCGCGGCCACCACGGAGGTGTGGCGGAAGGCCTCGCGGGTGTACGGGTTGGAGATGTGCACCTCGATGAGCGGGGCCGTGCGCTGGGCGGCGGCGTCGCGCATCCCGTACGAGTAGTGCGTGAAGGCACCGGGGTTCAGAACGACCGGAATTGAACCGTCCGCGGCCTCGTGCAGCCAGCGGATCATCTCGCCCTCGTCGTTCGTCTCGCGCACGTCGACATCGAAGCCGAGCTCCTTGCCGAGGGCCTGGCAGGTTTCCACCAGACCGGCGTAGGAGGTCGCGCCGTAGACGTCCGGCTCGCGGGAGCCGAGGCGGCCGAGGTTGGGGCCGTTGAGCACGAGCACCCGGCGGGTCACGCGGAGACCTCGCCGTAGGCGGCGAGCAGGACGGCCGGGTCGGGGCCCTCGAGCACGGTCGGCTTGGCCAGGCCGTCGAGGACGATGAAGCGCAGCAGGTTGCCGCGGGACTTCTTGTCGACCTTCATGGTCTCCAGCAGCTTGGGCCACTGGTCGCCGCGGTAGGTCAGCGGGAGCCCGACGGACTCGAGGACCGTGCGGTGCCGGTCGGCGGTGGCGTCGTCCAGCCGTCCGGCGAGACGGCCGAGTTCCGCGGCGAAGACCATGCCGACGGAGACGGCCGCGCCGTGCCGCCACTTGTAGCGCTCGTTCTTCTCGATGGCGTGCGCCAGGGTGTGCCCGTAGTTCAGGATCTCGCGGAGTCCGGACTCCTTGAGGTCGCTGGAGACGACGTCGGCCTTGACCTGGATGGAGCGCACGATCAGCTCGGCGGTGTGCGGACCGGCGGGCGTGCGGGCGCCCTGCGGGTCGGCCTCGACGAGGTCGAGGATGACCGGGTCGGCGATGAAGCCGGCCTTGATGATCTCCGCCATGCCGCTGACGTAGTCGTTGACCGGCAGCGAGTCGAGCGCCGCCAGGTCGCACAGCACACCGGCCGGCGGGTGGAACGCACCGACGAGGTTCTTGCCCTCCGCGGTGTTGATGCCGGTCTTTCCGCCCACGGCCGCGTCCACCATGCCGAGCACGGTCGTCGGGACGGCGATCCAGCGCACGCCGCGCAGCCAGCTCGCCGCGACGAACCCGGCGAGGTCGGTCGTGGCGCCGCCGCCGACGCCGACGATGACGTCCGTGCGGGTGAAACCGGTCTGGCCGAGCGCCTTCCAGCAGTACGCCGCGACCTCGACGGTCTTGGCCTCCTCCGCGTTGGGCACCTGGATCGCGACGGCCTCGTAGCCCTGGTCCGCGAGGTCCGCGCGCAGCGCCTCACCGGTCTCCGCGAGCGCCTCGGGGTGGAGCACCGCCACCCGCTGGGCCCTGGTCCCGATCAGGCCCGGCAGTTCGCCGAGCAGCTGCCGGCCGACCAGCACCTCGTACGGGTCCGTACCGGCCGTTCCGCCGACCTGGATACGGGTCACTGCCTGGTCAGTCATGCGTCCTTCAGCTCCAGTGCGTCGAGGACCGCCTGCGCGACCTCTTCGGGCGTGCGGTCGTCGGTGGCCACGACGACGCGGGCCACTTCGTTGTAGAGAGGCCGGCGGGCGTCCATCAGCTCGCGCCACTGCCGGCGGGGGTTGACGGCGAGCAGCGGGCGGGCCGTGTTCAGCCCGACGCGCTTCACCGCCTCTTCCACGTCCATCGACAGGTAGGCGACGGGCAGGCCGGTGAGCAGCGCGCGGGTCCCCTCGTCGAGGATCGCGCCGCCCCCGAGGGCGAGCACGCCCGGGTGCTCCGCGAGGGCGGACCGGACGGCCGCGCGCTCTAGGTCACGGAAGTGGTCCTCGCCGTCCTCGACGAAGATGTCGGAGATCTCGCGGCCCTCGGCGGCGACGATGTCCGCGTCGGTGTCCCGGAAGGCCACGCCGAGCCGGCCGGCGAGCAGCTCGCCGACCGTGGACTTGCCCGAGCCCATCGGCCCGACGAGGACGATCAGCGGGGCGCTCATCGGATGTGCAGGTTGTCGAGGTACGAGCGGACGTTGCGGCGGGTCTCCGTGACGCTGTCGCCACCGAACTTCTCGGCGACGGCGTCGGCGAGGACCAGCGCCACCATCGCCTCGGCGACGATCCCCGCGGCGGGCACCGCGCAGACGTCGGAACGCTGGTGGTGGGCGGCCGCGGGCTCGCCGGTCTCCACGTCGATGGTCCGCAGGGCGCGCGGCACGGTCGCAATGGGCTTCATCGCGGCGCGGACGCGCAGCAGCTCACCGGTGGACATGCCGCCCTCGGTGCCGCCGGACCGGCCGGACGTGCGGCGGATGCCCTCGTCGGTGGGAACGATCTCGTCGTGCGCCTTGGAGCCGGGTACGCGGGCGAGCTCGAAGCCGTCGCCGACCTCGACGCCCTTGATGGCCTGGATGCCCATGAGGGCCGCGGCGAGACGCGCGTCGAGCCTGCGGTCCCAGTGGACGTGCGAGCCGAGGCCGACCGGCACGTTGTACGCGAGGACCTCCACCACGCCGCCGAGGGTGTCGCCGTCCTTGTGGGCCTGGTCGATCTCGGCGACCATCGCCTTGCTCGCGTCGGCGTCCAGGCAGCGGACCGGGTCGGCGTCCAGGCGCTCCTCGTCGGCGGGGACGGGAACGACACCGTACGGGGCCTTGGCCGCGGCCAGCTCGACCACGTGGGAGACGATCTCGATGCCCGTCGTCTCCTTCAGGTACGAACGGGCCACCGCGCCCAGGGCGACCCGGGCCGCGGTCTCACGGGCGCTCGCGCGCTCCAGGATCGGGCGGGCCTCTTCGAGCGCGTACTTCTGCATGCCGGCGAGGTCGGCGTGACCGGGCCGGGGCCGTGTCAGAGGGGCGTTACGGGCCAGCTGGGCAAGCTCGTCGGGGTCGACGGGGTCGGCCGCCATGACCTTCTCCCACTTCGGCCACTCGGTGTTGCCGACCATGACCGCCACCGGCGAGCCCATGGTCAGTCCGTGGCGCACACCGCCGATGAAGGTGACCTCGTCGCGTTCGAACTTCATCCGGGCACCGCGACCGTAACCGAGGCGCCGCCTCGCGAGGTGGTCCGCCACCATGTCGGTGGTGATCGGCACACCGGCGGGAAGACCCTCCAGCGTCGCCACCAGTGCGGGTCCGTGCGACTCGCCCGCGGTCAGCCAACGCAACCTGCTCAACGGTGCTCCTCATGCTCGCGCGTGGAACTGCGACGGCGTCGGCCTGGGGAAACCTCCCGGCAGCGGCCGGGGAGGCGCGACCCTGGCCCGCCTCCCTCGATCCTCCCACGTCCACACCCCGCTCCCGGCCACCGGTCCACCTGGCGGACGCCCGTGGACAGCCGGTCCCGAGCCGGTCAGACGCCGTCGCGGCGCTGCTGGGGCGCGTACGCCCCCAGGTAGTCGGCGCCGCTGGGCTGCTGCGGGGCCTGCTGGGCGGGGGCCTGCGGGCCGAGGAAGTCGGCGCCGCTGGGCTGCTGCGGGGCCTGCTGGGCGGGGGCCTGCGGGCCGAGGAAGTCGGCGCCGCTGGGCTGCTGCGAAGCCTGCTGGGCCTGCTGGCCAGGGGCGTACGGGCCGAGGAACGCGGCACCGCTGGGCTGCTGCGGGGCCTGCTGGGCAGGGGCGTACGGGCCGAGGAAGTCAGCACCGCTGCCCTGGTTGCCGGGTGCCACGGGCACGGGCTGAGGGTTGCGCGCGGCGCGGCGCCGGGCGATCTTCTTGCGGATCGAGGACACCCAGCCGAGGAGGACCAGCAGGATGATCAGGCAGATGATCGGGATCTGCAGCCAGTCGGGCAGGAACGAGACGATGCCCTCGAAGATGTTCTTGGCGATCGACGCCTGCGGCTGACCGGTTTCCATGGCCGGGCTCCCCCTGTGCTGTTGACGTGCCCCTGATCGAACGCGCCGATCCTAGCGGGCTCGGAGCGCGTCTTCGCCAGCGGTCCGCATCGCCCGTAGCGGCGCGGGTGAGCGGCCCGTCATCTGCTCGACCTGGAACACCGCCTGGTGCACCAGGAGGTCGAGTCCACCCACGACCCCGCCACCGTTGCCCGACCAGGCAGCCGCCAGGACCGTCGGCCACGGGTCGTAGAGCACGTCGAAGAGGGTGCCGGGCGCGGCCGGGACCTCGGCCGCGAGGGCGTCGGTCGTGCCGGCAGGCGTGGTGGCGATCACGAGGGGCGCGTGCAGTGCCTCGGCCGCCGCCGACCAGTCGGCGGTGCGGACGTCCACGCCCAGTCGCTCGCCCCAGCCGCGCATCTCGGCGGCCCGCGCCTCGCTGCGCACGTACGCCGTCACCGGGCCGGTGCAGACACGCGCCAGGGCGGCGACCGCGGAGGAGGCGGTGGCCCCGGCGCCGAGGATCGCGGCGGAGTCCACCGTCTCGACGCCTCGCTCGCGCAGCGCCGCGATCATGCCGGGGATGTCGGTGTTGTCGCCGACCCGGCGGCCGTCGTCGGTGAACACGACGGTGTTGACGGCCTCGACGGAAGCAGCGGTGTCACTGATCCCGTCGAGCAGCGGGATGATCGCCCGCTTGAGCGGCATCGTCAGCGACAGGCCGGCCCATGACGCGTCGAGCTCCGCGACGAAGTCCGGCAGGGTGGCCTCGTCGACCTCGAACCGGTCGTAGGACCAGTCGTCGAGGCCGAGTTCGGCGTAGGCGGCGCGGTGCAGCACCGGGGACAGCGAGTGCGCGATGGGCGAGCCGAGGACGGCCGCCCGGCGGGGCGGCGCCATCAGTTGCCCCGCGAGTCGTTGAACTTGTCCACCAGCTTCTGGTGCTCGGCGAGCGTCTTCGCGAACTCGGTCTTGTTCATGCCGTCCGTGGCCACGAAGTACAGCCAGCCGTCGTCCGTCGGGTTGAGGGCCGCCGTCAGGGCCTCGTTGCCCGGGTTGCTGATGGGCCCCGGGGTCAGACCCCGCTGGGTGTACGTGTTGTACGGGTCCTGGTTGCTGTTGATCTCGTCCTCAGAGATGTCGATCTTGCTCTGTCCCTTGAGGTAGTTGAAGGCGGAGTCGAACTGGAGCAGTTGGTTCGTCTCGGTGTTCTCGGGCTTGAGACGGTTGTAGATGACCTCGGACATCTTGCGGAAGTCGTCGTGCGTCTTGCCCTCGACCTGGACCAGGCTGGCCAGCGTGAGCAGCTCCCACGGGTTCTCGAGGCCGAGGCCCTTCGCCTTGGACTCGAGGCCGGCCTTCTCGTACTCCTGGTTGGCACGGGCGACCATCTTCTTGAGGATCGCCTCCGGCTTGTCGCCCTTCGAGACCGGGTAGGCGGCAGGGAAGAGGAAGCCCTCGAGCGGGTCCTTGACGTCCTTGTGGTTCTTCGCCCAGTCGGGCAGCCCGAGACTGTCGGCCTTGGCCTCCGCGACCGACTCCGTCGTTCCCGGCTTGAGGTTGAGTTTCTTGTCTATCGACGTGTAGACGGCGGCGTTGCGGGTGCCCTCGGGGATCGTCAGGTTGTTGCGGCTGGCGGGGTTGAGCATCGACTCGACCGCGCTCTTGGCCGACTGCTCCTTCTTCAGGACGTAGACGCCGTCCTGGATGGTGCCGCCCTTGGGATTCTTGGCCTGAGCGGAGACGAACGCATCGACGCTCTTGACCACGCCGAGTTCCTTGAGGATGTTCCCGATCTCGCTGCCCGTGGCGCCCTTGGGGATCGTCACCTCGACGGTCGCGCCGACACCGGTGCCCTCGAAGTCCTCCGGCTCACCGAACTGGCCCTGAACGAACTGGTAGCCGAAGTAGCCGACGGTCCCGAGGCCGCCCACGAGGACCGCGGCGACCACCAGGCATGCCAGGCCGTTGCGGCTGCCCTTCTTCTTGGTCCCCTTGCCACGGCGGTCGCGCCCGCCGCCTTCGCCGCCGCCCCGCGCCTCTTCGTCGTGGCCGTCGTCCTCGTCGCGGCTGTCGTCGCCGGTGAAGAAGGGGTGGGTCTCCTCCTGTGCGGCTTCGGCGTCCCAGTCGGTGGCCGGCTCGGGCTCCGCGCGGCGCCGGCCGGGCGGCTGCGGCGGCGGGTAGGCGTCGGGCGTGCCGTAGTAGTCGGCTTCCTGGCGGGTGGCGTACCCGGCGGGCTCGCCGCCGTAGGTGGCCGACGGGTCGGAGCCGTACGGCGCCGCGGAGTGCTGACCGGTGTCCCAGCCGCCGCCGTCGTGGTGCTGCTGTGGCTGCTGGTTCCGGGGCTGCTGCTGGTACGGATCCTGGTACTGCTGCTGACCGCCCTGCTGGTACGGGTCGTGGTACTGGCCCTGGCCGGTGTCGTACTGGCCCTGGGCGTACTGGCCCTGGGCGTACTGGCCCTGCCCCGTGTGGTACTGGCCCTGCCCGGTGTCGTACTGGCCCTGGGGGTACTGGCCCTGCCCCGTGTCGTACTGGCCCTGGGGGTACTGGCCCTGCCCCGTGTCGTACTGGCCCTGCTGCGCCTGCGGGTACTGCTGCTGCGGATCGCCTCCGTGCGGAGCATGACCGGCCGCGGGCTGCTGTCCTCCCCACCCCTGATCCCCGTACAAAGGGTCCTCAGGGTGCCACGGTTCGGAGCCGGGGCCCCGGCCATACTCAGTCATCGATCCCCTAGGGCCGCGAGACGGCGCGGAACGTTCCGCCTCTTTTCTGTGCGGCGGCTGTTCGAACACCGCCGCATCGCGCGGAACGTTACCGTATCGCGATCAGACAATCGGTTCGACGCCCTCTCCCGGGGCATTGCCTGACGTCCGTTCGGACTCCAGAGCGTTCTGAAGGATCACCACAGCGGCAGCCTGGTCGATGACGGACCTGCCCTTTTTGGACTTCACGCCCGAAGCACGCAGTCCCTGAGTGGCCGTCACTGTGGTCATCCTCTCGTCGACCAACCGGACGGGCACCGGATTGACGCCCTGTGCGAGTGTCTGCGCGAAGCTCCGGATCTTCTTGGCCGCCGGCCCTTCCCGTCCGCTGAGCGAGCGGGGCAGGCCGACCACGACCTCGATCGGCTCGTACTCCTCCACCAGCTGGCGCAGCCGCCGGTGGGCGGCCGGGACGTCACGTCCCGGCACGGTCTCCACCGGCGTGGCGAGGAGCCCGTCGGGGTCGCACGAGGCGACCCCGATCCGGGCGTCCCCGACGTCGATCGCGAGGCGACGTCCGCGGCGCATCTGCGGCCTGTCCTCGGTCACGCGGTCTCGGCGACGAGGCGCTCGACGGCGGCCACGGCGTCACCGATGGCGTCCGGGTTCTGGCCGCCGCCCTGGGCGACGTCGGGCTTGCCGCCGCCGCCTCCGCCGAGCGTCTTGGCGGCGGTACGGACCAGGTCACCGGCCTTGAGGCCGCGCTCGCGGGCGGCCTCGTTGGTGGCGACCACGGTCAGCGGGCGGTCGTTGGCCACGGTGAACAGCGCCACCACGGCGGGCCGGTCGGCGGGGATACGGCCGCGCACGTCGAGGACCAGCTTGCGCAGGTCGTCGGCGGACGTGCCGTCCGGGACGGTGCCCGTGACGAGGGCGACGCCGCGGACGTCCTTGGCGCCCTCGGCGAGCCCGGCGGCGGCGCCGAGCACCTTCTCCGCGCGGAACTTCTCGATCTCCTTCTCGGCGTCCTTCAGCTTGCCGAGCATGGCGGCGATCTTCTCCGGCAGCTCCTCGGAGCGGCCCTTGACCAGCTCCTGCAGCTGGGCGACGACCGTGTGCTCCTTGGCGAGGAAGTTGTACGCGTCGACGCCGACGAGGGCCTCGACCCGGCGCACGCCGGAGCCGATGGAGGACTCGCCGAGCAGCTTCACCAGACCCAGCTGGGCGGTGTTGTGGACGTGCGTGCCGCCGCACAGCTCCTTGGAGAAGTCGCCGATGGTCACGACGCGGACCCGCTCGCCGTACTTCTCGCCGAACTCGGCGATGGCGCCCTGCTTCTTGGCCTCGTCGATGCTCATGACCTCGGCGTGCACGTCGAGTTCACGGGCGAGGACCTCGTTGATCTTCTGTTCGACGTCGGTGAGGACCGTGCCGGGGACGGCGTTCGGCGAACCGAAGTCGAAGCGGAAGCGGCCCGGGGAGTTCTCCGAGCCGGCCTGGGCGGCCGTCGGGCCGAGGGCGTCGCGCAGGGCCTGGTGGGTCAGGTGGGTGGCGCTGTGGGCGCGGGCGATGGCCCGGCGGCGGCGTACGTCGATGATCGCGTAGGCGGAGGCGCCCACGGTGACCTCGCCGACCTGGACGACGCCCTTGTGGACGCTGACGCCCGGGACCGGCTGCTGCACGTCACGGACCTGGATGACGGCACCCGAGTGGAGCTTGATCCGGCCCTGGTCGGCTAGCTGACCGCCACCCTCGGCGTAGAACGGCGTGCGGTCGAGGACGACCTCGACCTCGTCGCCCTCGGAGGCGGCCGGGGAGGACACGCCGTCGACGAGCAGGCCGACGACGGTGGACTCGCCCTCGGTGGAGGTGTAGCCGGTGAACTCGGTGTTGCCCGAGGTGTCGGCGATCTCCCGGTAGGCCGTGAGGTTGGCGTGGCCGGTCTTCTTGGCCTTGGCGTCGGCCTTGGCCTTGTCCCGCTGCTCCTTCATCAGGCGGCGGAAACCGTCCTCGTCCACGGTCAGGCCCTGCTCGGCGGCCATCTCGAGGGTGAGGTCGATGGGGAAGCCCCAGGTGTCATGGAGCAGGAAGGCCTTGTCGCCGGGCAGGACGGTGCTGCCCTTGGCCTTGGTCTCCGTGACGGCGGTGTCGAGGATGTTGGTGCCGCTCTTGAGGGCCTTGAGGAAGGCGGCCTCCTCGGCGAGCGCGACGGTCTCGATCCGCTTGCGGTCGGTGATCAGCTCCGGGTACTGCTGCCCCATGGTGTCGATCACGACGTCGACGAGGTCCTTCACGACCGGGCCGGTGGCGCCCATGAGCCGCATGTTGCGGATGGCTCGGCGCATGATGCGGCGCAGCACGTAGCCGCGGCCCTCGTTGCCGGGGGTGACGCCGTCGCCGATGAGCATCGTGGAGGTGCGGATGTGGTCGGCGACCACGCGCATGGAGACGTCGGACTCGTGCTTGTCGCCGTAGCGGACGCCGGTCAGCTCGGTGGCCTTGTCCATGACGACGCGCAGGGTGTCGGTCTCGTACATGTTCTGCACGCCCTGCAGGATCATGGCAAGGCGTTCGAGACCGAGACCGGTGTCGATGTTCTTGCTCGGCAGGTCCCCGAGGATCGGGAAGTCCTCCTTGCCGTCGCCGGCGCCGCGCTCGTACTGCATGAAGACCAGGTTCCAGATCTCCACGTAGCGCTCGTCGTTGACGGCGGGGCCGCCCTCGGGGCCGAACTCCGGACCGCGGTCGTAGTTGATCTCGGAGCAGGGTCCGCAGGGGCCGGGGACGCCCATCGACCAGAAGTTGTCCTTCTTGCCGAGGCGCTGGATGCGCTCGGCGGGCACGCCGATCTTCTCGCGCCAGATCTGCTCGGCCTCGTCGTCGTCGAGGTAGACGGTGATCCAGAGCTTCTCCGGCTCGAGGCCGTAACCTCCCTTGTCCCGGGGGCTGGTGAGCAGCTCCCAGGCGAGCTCGATGGCGCCTTCCTTGAAGTAGTCACCGAACGAGAAGTTGCCGCACATCTGGAAGAACGTGCCGTGCCGGGTGGTCTTGCCGACCTCTTCGATGTCCGGCGTGCGCACGCACTTCTGCACGCTGGTCACCCGGGGGGCGGGGGGCTTGACCTCACCGAGGAAGTACGGCTTGAAGGGGACCATGCCCGCGGGGACGAGGAGCAGAGTCGGGTCGTCCGCGATGAGCGACGCCGAAGGCACGACGGTGTGCCCGCGCTCCTCGAAGAAGCTCAGCCAGCGGCGGCGGATTTCAGCCGACTCCATCAGTGGTCCTCATTCCGGTTGTACGAATGCTCGCCGTGCGGCTCTTCGCCGGGCGGCTGCTCGGTGTTCGAATGCTTGCGGTGCGACTTCCCGCCCGGCTTCCCGCCGTGCAGGTACGTGATCTGCGCGGGCTTTCCCCGCCCGAGCGCTGCCGGCCCCCGCTGGGCCGGCAGCTCGCCGTCGACGGGCGCGTGCAGCCCCAGTACCTCGGCGAGTTCGCCCTCGCGCTGCACCATCCCGGCGCGGACGTCGAGCGCGAAGTCCTTGAGCTTGTGGCCCGCGTCGACGGCCTTGTTCGCGGCCTGGGCGGCGAGGCTCTCGGGGGTGAGCTGCTTGAGCTTGCGGTTGACCTTGGTGGTGGCCCAAACGCCGGCTGCTGCGCCGGCGGTGAACCAGAACGTGCGGCGGAACATGGTGCTTCAGCCCTTCCGGTTCCAGCGCCGGGCGGCCGGCACGGTGCGGCCGACGATCACCGAACGGCGCGACGGCGCGGCGGGCTTGTCGTCGCCCTTGCGGCTCATGGCACGGCGGACGCCGTAGCCGAAGGCGGCCACCTTCACCAGCGGACCGCCGAACGTGGAGGCGACCGTCGTGGAGAGCGCGGAGGCGTTGGAGGTGACCTCCTGGACGTCGGTCGCGATGGCGTCCACCCGGTCGAGCTGGGTCTGCGCGGAGCGCACGGTCGCCGAGGCGTCGGCCAGCAGGGGCACCGCCTGTTCGGTCACGTCCGCCACGAGTTTGGTGGTCGCCCTGAGCGTCTGGGCCAGCCTCACGAGCACCACGGCGAGGAAGGAGACCAAGATCGCCCAGAAGACGGCCACCAGAATCCCGGCAACCTCTCCACCGGTCACTGCGCACCGCTCTCTGCATCGTCTTCGGGTGTACGGGAAATCGCCCTCCGAGCCTATCGCGCCCTCGACGGCGGCCCGTACCGCATTACTGGCGCGCTCCGGCCCGGTTCTCCGGGCCGATTGTACGCAGTGCTTACGCATGAGTACTCTGCGTGTCCTATGCGACGTCGCCACAGCAGTCTTCCCGCGGAACTGAACCGTTTCGTGGGTCGCAACGACGAGTTGTCCGCGCTCATCGGCGCCCTCGACAGCTCCCGTCTGATCACCGTCGTCGGACCGGGCGGCGTCGGCAAGTCCCGCCTGGCGGTGCACGCCGCGGCGGCCGTGCAGAATCGGTACGCCGACGGAGTGCGGCTGTGCGAACTGTCCCTGTTACGGGACCCCGATCTGCTGGCCCACGCCCTCGCGGAGAGCCTCGGCGTCACCGATCACACCTCCAGGCCGCCCCGCGAGGTCGTGACCGACGAACTCGCGGGCAGCAGCCTGCTGCTCGTCGTGGACGGCTTCGAGCAGATCGTCGACGAGTGCGCCGAGCTCCTACGGGACGTGCTGCGCCGCGCTCCCGGGGTGCAGGTCCTCGCGGTGGGCCGCAGACCGCTGCGGCTCGACGGGGAGCAGATCTTCGAGCTGGCCTCGATGACCGAGGAGGACGCCGCGGCGCTCTTCGAGGCCCGGGCCGCTGCCGTGCTGCCGAACCACCGTGCCACCGACGCCGAGCGGCCCGCGGTCCTCGAGGTGTGCCGCCGCCTCGAAAACATCCCGCTGGCGCTCGAACTCGCCGCCGGACGCCTGCCTGCGCTCTCCCTGGACCAGCTGCTGCACCGGCTCGACGACCGCTTCGGACTGCTCACCGGCGGCTGCCGGGGAGCCCTGCCGCGCCATCGCACCCTGCGTACCGCCGTCGGCTGGAGCCATGAGCTGTGCTCACCGGAGGAACGGCTTCTGTGGGCCCGGCTGTCGGTCTTCGCCGGACAGTTCGACCTGGACGCGGTCGAGTACATCTGCACCGGCCCGGACCTGCCCGCCGACGGCGTCCTCGACGTGCTCGGCGAGCTGGTCGCCCAGTCCGTGGTCTGCCGCGAGGAGACGCCGGCCGGCCTGCGTTACCGCCTGCTGGACACGCTCCGGGAGTACGGGGCGGAGTGGCTTCGCGCGATCGGCGACGCGGAGCGGCTGCGCAGACGGCACCGCGACTGGTACATGGGGCTCGCCACCTGGTGCGAACTGGAATGGTTCAGCCCGCGTCAGGCGGAGGTGGCGGCATGCGCCGACAGCGCGCTCCCCAATCTGCGGGCGGCGCTCGAACTGTGCCTGGAACAGCCGGAGGACGCCCATCTGGGCCGGCATCTGGCAGGGACCCTCTGGTTCTACTGGGTCGGCTGCGGCCGGCTCGCCGAGGGCCGGCACTGGCTCGACCGGTGCCTCGCCCATGAATCGGGGCACGAGGAGACACGGCTCAAAGCGCTGTGGGTGCTCGGCTACGTGGCGATCCTGCAGGGCGACCCGGCGGCCGCGGCGGCCGCGCTGCACGAGTGCGCCGAGCGGGCGGACCGGGCGCAGGACCGGCTCGCCGCCGCCTATGCGAGGCACCGCAAGGGCTGCCTGGCCCTGCTCTCCGACGAGATGCCGCGCGCCGAGGGTCTGCTGCGCTCGGCGCTCGCCTCGTACGAGGAACTGGGCGAGCTCAACAGCAACGTCCTGATGGGCCGGGTCGAACTGGCGATGACGCTGGTCTTCCAGGACCGGCTGGACGCGGCGGTCACGCTGTGCGAGGCCGTCAAGGAGGTCTGCGAGGACCACGGCGAGCAGTGGGCCCGCGCGTACGCGCTCTATGTGCTCGCCTACGCGGCCTGGGAGTCGAACACGTACGACAGGGCACGGGAGTTGCTGAACGAGTGCGTCGCCATCGACCACCGGTTCAACGACCTCGTCGGTCTGGTCCTGGCCCTCGAGCTGCTGGCTCTGGTGACGGCCAGCGAGGGGGATCCGGCGGAGGCCGCGGTCCTGCAGGGCGCGGCGGCCACGCTCTGGGGCTCGGTGGGCCCCTCCCTGTTCGGCTCCGGCTATTTCGGTGCACCGCGCGCCCTGTCCGAGGAGCGGGCGAGACGGCTGCTGGGTGACGAGCGGTTCGAGGAGTGCGTACGCGACGGCCGGGGGCTCTCCCTCGACGCGGCGGTGCAGCGTGCGCTCGCGGCGCCCGGCGGCCCCCGGCCGGGGCTGGTCGGTACGCAGCGGGTACGGCCCCGGGAAACGCGGGAGCCCGCCAACTCCCCCACCGGGAACGGTGGGGAAGCGGCGGGCTGAAGCGCTGCGAGCGGCCGACTCCCCCGGCTGGTGCCGGGAGGGACCGCCAGGATCAGCGGGCGTAGTACTCGACGACGAGCTGCTCGTCGCAGATGACCGGAACTTCCTTGCGCTGCGGGTCGCGGTCCAGGCGGAACGCCAGGGCCTTGAGGTTGACCTGCAGGTAGCGCGGGGTCTCACCGTCGGCGGCGAAGCCACCCTCGCGGGCGACCTGGAAGAGGGTCTTCTCGCGGGAGCGCTCGCGGACCATCACGACGTCGTCGGGACGGACGCGGAAGGACGGCTTGTCGACCTTGCCGCCGTTGACCTCGATGTGGCCGTGGACGACCATCTGACGGGCCTGGTAGATGGTGCGGGCGATGCCCGAACGCAGGACCAGGGCGTCGAGGCGGCGCTCGAGCTCGACGACCAGCGCCTCGCCGGTCTTGCCCTCGGCCTTGCGCGCGCGGTCGTAGGCGCGGGCCATCTGCTTCTCGCTGATGTCGTACTGCGCACGCAGGCGCTGCTTCTCGAGCAGACGGACCTTGTAGTCCGAGTTCTGCTTGCGGCCACGGCCGTGCTCGCCCGGCGGGTAGGGGCGGGCTTCGAAGTACTTGACGGCCTTCGGCGTCAGCGCAATACCGAGCGCACGCGACTTCTTGACCTTGGGACGCGACTGGTTAGGCACGTTCTCCAGACCTCCGTTGTAGGTTAGGTTAGGCTCACCTTACTCAAGGAGATCGCATGTCTCGCCCTGGGAACACCAAGCGCATCACGGACAGCACAAACAACGCCGATGCCTCTTCGGGCATCGAGGTGACGGAGGTCCGATCAGCTCATGGTCAGCCGCGTCCCAGCGGGCTTGAAATCACTCGGATGCCGTCAGCAGCCGAGCGCACACGAACTCTCGTACAGAGTACATGCTCAGCGGTGCTGCTCGTCCCGGGGCTGGAGGGCGCCCGGCCGGAGCAGCTGAGCCCCCACGCCAGGGCGGTCGGCACCGACGGCGAGGTCTTCCTGCTGTTCGCCGCCGACTCGCCCGCCGTGCGGGCCGCGACCCACGCACAGGACGACGAGCTGTCGGCGGTACTGGAGCTCACCGACGTCGCCCCCGTCGCCGTGCGCGACCGTATCCGGGGCCGCGCCTGGGTCTCCGGCTGGCTGACCAGCGTCCCGGGCCTGGCGGCCGAGCCCGGGTACATGATGCTGCGTCTCGAGGTCGGCGAGGCGAGCGTCGACGATCTGTGGGGTACCGCCCGCGTGGAACCCGAGGATTTCGCGAACGCGGCCGTCGACCCCCTCGTCTCCCACGAGACCGAACTGCTCCAGCACCTGCACTCCGCGCACAGCGACCAGGTGCAGGCCCTGGGCTCACTGCTCGGCGAGCGGGAAGGAACAGCCGCCGAGGAAGGACGGCGAGCGGTACCGCTGGCGCTGGACCGGTTCGGGCTGCGGGTGCGGTTCACCGGCGAGCGCTGCTTCGACGCCCGCTTCGACTTCCCCGCACCCGTCGCGGACGTGACCGAGCTGCGCCGCGCGATGCACACACTGTTCGAGGCGGCGTCCCTCTGACGCCGCTCAGTCCTCCTCGCCGCGCAGGCGCGCACGCACCTTCTCCACGACGTCCGCGTACCGCGCCTCCGCGCCGTACCGCGTCGGTTCGTAGTAACGCTTGCCGTGGACGGCGTCCGGTGCGTACTGCTGGGCCGCGATACCGCCGGGGACGTCGTGCGGATAGACGTAGCCCTGGGCGTGGCCCAGTTTCGCGGCCCCCTTGTAGTGGCCGTCACGCAGATGACGCGGGACCGGGCCGGCCAGGCCGTTGCGCACGTCCTGCTGGGCCGCGGAGATCGCCGTCGTCGCCGCGTTCGACTTGGGGGCGAGCGCGAGGGCGATCGTGGCATGGCTGAGGGTCAGCGCCGCCTCGGGGAAACCGATCATGGCGACGGCCTGGGCCGCCGCCACCGCCGTCGGCAGCGCGGTCGGATCCGCCAGACCGATGTCCTCGCTGGCCGAGATCATCAGCCGCCGGGCGATGAACCGCGGGTCCTCCCCCGCCTCGATCATCCGCGCCAGATAGTGCAGTGCCGCGTCCACGTCGGAACCACGGATCGACTTGATGAGCGCGCTGGCGACGTCGTAGTGCTGGTCGCCGTCGCGGTCGTACTTCACCGCCGCCCGGTCGACCGTCTCCTCCACGGTCACCAGGCTGATCCCGTCCTCGCCCTTGTCGAGGGCCGCACCGGCCGCGGCCTCCAGGGCCGTCAGCGCCCGGCGGGCATCGCCGCCCGCGATGCGCAGCAGATGCGCCTCCGCCTCCTCGGGGAGCGACACGGCACCGCCGAGTCCCCGCTCCTCGGTGAGCGCCCGGCGCAACAGGCCGCGGACGTCGTCGTCGGTCAGCGGCTCCAGGGTGAGCAGCAGCGAACGGGAGAGCAGCGGGGAGATCACCGAGAAGTACGGATTCTCGGTAGTGGCGGCGATCAGCGTGACCCAGCGGTTCTCGACCGCGGGCAGCAGCGAGTCCTGCTGGGCCTTGGAGAAGCGGTGGATCTCGTCGAGGAAGAGGACGGTCTCCTTGCCGAAGCCGCCCGCCGCGCGCTTGGCGCCCTCGATGACGGCCCGGACCTCCTTGACGCCCGCGGTGATCGCGGAGAGCTCGACGAAGCGCTTGTTCGTCGCCTTGGAGACCACATAAGCCAGCGTGGTCTTGCCCGTGCCGGGCGGGCCCCAGAGGATCACGGACGAGACGCCGGCCGGCCCTCCCCCGCCGCCTTCGCCGACCAGGCGGCGCAGCGGTGAACCGGGCTTGAGCAGATGCCGCTGGCCGACGACCTCGTCGAGGATGCGCGGGCGCATCCGGACCGCCAGTGGACTGCTGGTCGGGTCCTTCTCCTGGCGTTCTTCGGCTGCGGCGGTAAAGAGGTCGGGCTCCACGCTGTGAAGCCTATGTCAGCCCACTGACAGCGCCGGATCCGGTCAGGAGGTCCAGAAGTCCCACCAGCGGGTCAGGATCAGCATGCCGATCACGCCGGTGTGCAGGACGGGCAGCACCCAGGTGAACTCGTCGAGGAAGCCGCGCAGCCAGGACGGCGCGGGCAGCAGCCCGTGGCGGACGTTGTGCGAGGTCACGTACCAGAACATGAAGATCGTGGCGACCCAGGCCAGGCAGCACCACAGGCACAGCGCGTTGATCTCGTACAGCGACTGCTGCATCAGCCAGGTGCAGAAGCCGACGCCGAAGAGGGTGCCCGCGTTGAAGGTCAGCCAGTACCAGCGGCGGAACCGGGCACCGGCGAGCAGGCTCATGCCGACGCAGACCACGATGCCGTAGGTCACCAGTCCGAGCATCGGGTTGGGAAAGCCGAAGGCCGCGGCCTGGTCGCTCTCCATGACGCTGCCGCAGGAGACCACCGGGTTGAGGCTGCACCCCGGGGTGAAGGTGGTGCCGGCGATCTTCGCCTCGAGGATCTTGAACTTGTCGATCGTGATGACCCACGCGGCCAGCACACCGGCGGCGCCGGTGACGACGAGCAGCCAGGCGAAGGCCCTGCTTGCGCCGACCCTGCGCCCACCGGGTGCCTCCTCGTCGGGGGACACGTCTTTGGCCGCTGCACTCGTCATTTCGCCGTTCCATCGCTCCGGGGCTGTTGGGCACGGCCATTCTGCCGCACCGGTACGGATCTTCTCCGTTCGATCCGGATAAGGAAGATCCGCTCCGGCCGGGCCGCCGGGCCCGTAACAGAGCGGGGGCCCGGGGCCCGGGGCCGCCCCGGGCCCCCCCGTCCGCCGGTTCAGGCCCGACCGCGCGGGGGCTCAGGCGAGCCGGCGGCGCAGGCGGGTGACGGCCTCGGCG
>NZ_JBSGZJ010000104.1:0-18172 GCF_053610925.1 Streptomyces sp. NPDC054847
CCTCAATACGTGCCACTGCCCGCGCCCGATCCGGTGCAGGCCCATCACTCCCATAACGAGCAGAAGTTCCGCAGGGGTCGGGAGCCGGACCATTCCGTCCCGAGCCGGAGTGGCAACCCTATGCGACGGCCGCGGAACCGCCGCCGTCCTGGGCGATGAAGCCGAAGCCCTTTTCCGCGTTGAACCACTTCACGGTGCCTGAAGCCATGCTGCTCTCCAATTTCGGACGCGGGGCACCGGCTGTCCGATGCCCTCTGGGTGAGGTGATCGCCCTGGTCCTCGGACTGCTGAACAGCAAATGCGCCCACGGGAACTCCCCGTGAGCGCACGAGACTTCGGAACCACGACTGCTGTACCTGAAACTACCCCATGAGTGACCGCCCGGCCACAGAACGCGGCTGCGGAAATCCTCACGGCGCACAGGTTGTCCTTCATCGGGCCTACGACCTTCCCGGAACGGACGGCACTTCCTCCCCCGGTGCGACCGGCCCCGGCGGCGTGCCGTCGCCGAACGGCCGCCCGCCGAGCGCCGCACGGTCGTGCGGCTCGAGCCAGCCCGACAGATCCGGGCCGGTCGGCACGATCCCGGTCGGGTTGATGTCGCTGTGCACCAGGTAGTAGTGCCGCTTGATGTGGTCGAAGTCGACCGTGTCACCGAAGCCGGGCGTCTGGAACAGGTCACGCGCGTACGCCCAGAGCACCGGCATCTCGGACAGCTTCTGCCGGTTGCACTTGAAGTGGCCGTGGTAGACGGCGTCGAAGCGCACCAGCGTGGTGAACAGCCGTACGTCCGCCTCGGTGATCGTGTCGCCGACGAGGTAGCGGGACGCTTCGAGCCGCTCCGAGAGCAGGTCGAGCCGGGCGAAGAGGCGGTCGTACGCCTCGGCGTACGACTCCTGCGAGCCGGCGAACCCCGCCCGGTAGACGCCGTTGTTCACGTCCTTGTAGACCACCTCGTTCACCGCGTCGATCTCCGGCCGCAGCTCGGGAGGGTAGAGCTCCGGTGCCCCGTCGCGGTGGTGGGCCTTCCATTCCAGTGACATGTCGATCGTGATCTGCCGGAAGTCGTTGGTCACGACCTTGCCGGTCGGCACGTCGACGAGGGCCGGCACCGTGATGCCCCGGTCGTAGCCGGGATCGCGGGCCAGGAACGCCTCCTGGAGCCGTTCGATGCCGAGCACCGGGTCACGGCCGTCGGGGTCGAGATCGAAGGTCCAGCTGCGCTCGTCGTGCGTGGGCCCGGCTATGCCCATCGACAGCACGCCCTCCAGCCCGAGCAGCCGCCGTACGATCACCGCCCGGCCGGCCCACGGACAGGCCCGGCTGACCACCAGGCGGTAGCGGCCGGGTTCCACGGGGAAGCCGTCGCGTCCGTCCGCGGTGACGCGGGTGGTGATGTACCGGCTGTCACGCGCATACTCCCCGCCAGGGTTCACATAACTCACGCCCTCCCCCTACCCAGGCCCGACAGCGCCGAACGCGGCGACCGGAAGCGACCGGGAAGTACGGTGCGGTGGAGCCGGTCAGGCCGGCCGCGGCCCGGGCGTTCCGAAAAGGGCTGTGTACCGTCGGCCGCCTGTGTGATCATCGCGGGGCGCCGCACACCGTGGCGCACCCGATGCCCCCGGAGGCCTTGTGCTCGTCCGCTCCATCACCGCCGCAGAGTCCGAACGCGTCGCCACGTTCCTCGCGGAGCCGCCGCTCGACTGGATCAGCGCGGACCGCTTCCGCGGGGATTGGGAGACACGGCAGTACCGGCCCGAATGGACGTGGACGGCCGAGGACTCCCACGGCGAGCTGCTCGGGCGGGCCCTGTGGTGGGGCCGCACGGACGCGGAGCTTCCGGTGGCTCTGGACTGCCTCCATGTCCGCGAAGGCGCACCGGACCGCGCGGCGGTGGCCGTGGCGCTCCTCGAGGCCGGCCACCGCGCGTTCCGAGAGCGTGGTGCCGAGCGGGATCCGCTCTACAACCTCGCGCTTCCCCGGGGCTGGCGCGGCGACGCCGGCACGGTGGCCGCGGTCGAGTGGCGGCGCCTCGCAGCCCACCGCGCCGGGCTCACCGACGAGGTCGAGAGACTGCGTTACGAGTGGACGCCGCAGGCGGGCCTGCCCGAGGCCGGCACCAGGCTGACGTTCGCACCGGGTGACGACGCCGCGTTCCTCGACGCGTTCCGCCGTCTCGCCCAGGGCAGCCTCGATATCCGGACCGGACGTGAACTGGCCGCCAAGGACGCGGACGTCCAAGCCCGGGAGGACATGCAGTTCTATCTCGACGCGCCCGGCGAACGGGACTGGTGGCGGCTCGCGTACACGGCCGACGGCACGCTCGCGGGCCTTGCCATACCGTCCAGCACCGGCGGCGACAACCGGAACGTCGGATACCTGGGCGTGGTCCCGGAGCTCCGCGGGCGTGGGCTGATCGACGAGGTCCTGGCCCACATCACCCGTTTCCAGGCGGCAGCCGGCGCGGAGCGGATCACGGCCACCACGGACACCGTGAATCTGCCGATGGCCGCGGCGTTCGACCGCGCCGGCTACGAGGTCACGGAGATCCGCCTGATCCTGGAGCAGCCGCCGAAGCCGTGACCCGTCACGACGCCGCGGGGTCATGACCCCATGGGGCCGCCCGGGAGGCCGGGACCTCGTCGGAGTCAGGTCCCGCGAGCAGCCGTGGGAGTCCCGCCAGATCGCAGCCGGCCTTCAGGTATATGTCGGACAGCATCCGCGTCACCACCGGGTCCGCGGTGCCCAGCGCCTCCGCGATGCGGGCATTGGACCAGCCGCGGGCGGCCCATTCGGCCACGGTGCGCTCCTGCACGGTGAGTGAGTCGGCTGCCGCGGTGTGCGGCTGGAGCGGCCACATCCCCGTCGCGTCCAGTTCCTCGCGGGCCCGCGCCACCAGGGCGTCGGCCCCGCACTGCACGGCCCCCTCCAGCCCGCGGTGCAGTTGCTCGGCCGCGTCCTGCGGGAGCCCGCTGCGGCGCAGTGCCACTCCGTGGTCGATCAGCGCGCTCGCCAGGTCGTGGCCGGACGGAGAGCGCTCGAGGTGCGAGACGGCCTCGGCGAGGACCACGACGCGCTCGGGGCCGGGTGTCACCGCGGCCATCGCGTGCAGCGCCTGCCCGACGGAGGACCGGGTGCCGAACCGCCGCGCCCTGCGGACGCCTTCGGCCGCGAGTTCCCGGGCCTGCTCGGGGTCGGTTGCCGCCTTGGTCCGGGCCAGGTGGAGCTGCCAGGGGCACCATGCCGGGTTGCGCATACCGCGGGGCTCGAGGCGCTCGCCGACCTGTACGAGCTGCTGTTCGGCCTCGCGGCGCCTGCCGAGGGCGAGCAGCAGTTCGCTGTGGACGGTCTGGGCGTCGGGGTACACCACGGCGCTGGGCACGATGTCGCCGTAGTGGTAGGTGGTGGCGAGCTCCTCGGCCTCCTCGGTGCGGCCGCGGGCGAGGAGGATCTCGATGAGGATGCCGATGGCGAAGTACTGCGCCGGCACCCGGTGTCCGACCCTGTCCGCGATCCGCAGACCGTCGCGGACCAGCGTCTCCGCGGAGTCGAGGCGCCCACGGCGGTAGCGGATGTAACCGAGGAGCGTGTAGCCGAAGGAGAGGTGCGCGCCGCGCCAGCCTCTGTCCTGGCACTCCGCGATGCCCTTCTGGAACAGTTCCTCCGCCCGTCCGGGCTGGTCGCAGTACATGAAGGTGAGGGCCACCAGGACCGGGACCTCGAAGCCCCACTGCTCGTCCGTCCACGGCAGTCCGTCGCCGAGGGCCTTCTCCGCCCACTCGAGCGCCGTCGCCGCGGGCTCGCCGCGCACCATCGCGTCCCAGGCCCGCAGGCCCATGATGTAGCGCTCGGCGGTGCCGTTGCCGGTGAGGTGGTCGGCGAGCCGGGCGAGCCTGCGTGAACGGGCGGGCGAGTCCTGCTCGTCGGCCCGGAAGGCGTTCCACATGAACTGCTCCGCCTGCATGTGCAGCCGGGTCCTGGCGTCGGTGGCCCAGCGGGCCCCGTCGGCGACCGTCCGGGCGGCCTCCGCCATCCGGTCGGAGTGGCCGAGGGCCTGCGCCAGCCGGTAGACGATCACCTCCCGCAGGGCCGGGTCGAGGACGGGTTCGTCCAGCGCGGCCCGCAGGTGGTTGACCGTGATCGCGGGTTCCGTCAGCAGCGCGGAGCATCCGAGGTCGAACAGGACCTGGGCGCGGTCCTCCATGGCCGGTGGTTCGCGCAGCGCCCGGGTGAGGCAGCGCCGGGCGGCGTCGGGAGCGCCTGCCCGGAGGTAGTCGCGGGCGGCTTCCGACAGTTGTTGCACCACCCACGGGTCGCTCTCGGGATGCGTCTCGAGCAGGTGCCGGGCTGCGGCGGTGGCGCCGAGACCGGCGTGGGAGATGACCGCGGCGGCCTGGCCGTGCATGGCGACGCGGAACGCCGCCGGTATCGCCCGGTAGACGGCTGTGGAGACGAGGGGGTGGAAGAACTCGAGGCGGTCGGACTCCTCGTCGTTCCCGTCGCGGGCGGGGTCGGCGAGGATGCGGGCCTCGCGCAGTTTGGCGACGGCGTCCGCGGACTCGGCGTCCCCCAGTCCGCCGACGCTCGCGGCCCGGCTGCGGGACGCCTCGGCGCCCAGCACGGCGGCGCCCCAGGCGAACCGCACGGCGGAGGTGCCGAGCCGCTCCAGTCGCTCGACGAGGCCGCCGCCCTTCACCGCCGAGGCCAGTTCCCGCAGTTCGGGGAGGTGGGCGACCTGGGGCTTGAGCCCGCGGTCGGCGACCCTGGCGGCGAGCTCGACCGCCTCGAACGGGTTCCCTCCGGTGACCGCCCAGGTCTCCCGGCAGAACGCGTCGTCGGCGTCCTCCCCGAGGGCGTCCCTGACGATGCGGCTGATCGCGCCGGGCGTGAGCGGCGCGAGGTCGAAGGGGCGTGACCCGTGCCGTTCGGCCAGTTTGCCGAACGCCAGTGCGTCGGCGGGGAGTTCGTCGGGGCGGTAGGCGACGACGAGGAGCATCGGCAGCTCGGTGACCCGCGGCGCGAAGCCCGTCAGCCAGGTCAGCGATTCGGCGTCCGCCCAGTGGGCGTCGTCGAGCATGACCACCAGCGGCGCGTGCTGGACGGCGAACCGCGTGGCGACCCAGTCCAGACCGTCGCGCACTCCCTGCGGATCGGGGGAACTGTTGCCGGCGCCTGCCACCAGGCCCACCGCGGGGGCGACGATGTCGTACCAACTCCCCAGTGTCCTGCGGTGTTCCTCCTCGCTGCCGGCCGCGAGCACGGGTTGCACGAGGTGGCGTACGACATGGAACGCGACGCCCTGCTCCTGCTCTCCGCCCCGTGCGGAGAGCACCGTGCAGCCGCGGGCGAGGGCCCTTCTGCGCACCTCGTTGAGGAGGGTGGTCTTACCGAGCCCGGCCGGCCCGGCGAAGACCAGCAGGCCGCCGGAGCCGGCCGCCGTCAGTCCCTGGGACGGGCCGCTCAGCTCGGCCAACAGGCTCTCCAGCGCCGCTGTTTCCGTCTCGCGCTCCAGCAGCAGTCGCTGCGGCCGCCCCGGCCGGTCTCCCATGTAAGCCATGTCCGTTCCCTCGACCGCGTGTCGTCCCTAGTTCCGGGCCTCGTCCCGGGATCCCAACTCCCGGGTGCGCAAAGCGTACGCAGGCGAGGACGATGTGTAGTCCTCCGCACGGCTATTTCTCTCGGGATGATGTGATCGCGGTACAGCATGGCCGGATCCAGGTACTCTCACCCCTCACCGGAACAGGGGGCGCGTTCAGGGGGCGCACAAGTGACAGTGTGCGCGGGGCGCGCACCCCGTCCCCTCCGCCGACCACGGTCCTTCCACCTGCACAACGCCTAGTCTCGGAACGGCACTCGGACGTGTCGGACACGCACCACGTACCGGTCCGGCGCGCCACGACACCCAGGGGGGCACATGGCACACGAGACGGTTTCCGGCCACCGGCTCCCGGGTCCCGCGAGCCCCTCGGACCCCACCCGGCGCACCGCGGCCATCAGGATCCCGTTCCCGGCGCGGCTGAGCCCCTACGCGGAACGCGCCCGGCAGCACACGCTCCAGTGGGTGCAGGAAACGGGTCTGCTCGCGGGCGACGTGGCGACGGCGGAGTACGACGCGCTGCGGCTGGAGCGGCTGATGGCGTACTTCTACCCCGACGCCACGGCCGCCGACCTCGAGCTGGCCGCGGACTTCAACGCCTGGTTCTTCATCTTCGACGACCAGTTCGACGGAGGGCTGGGCACCCGGCCCCACGAGATCCGCGGCGTGGTGGACGCCCTCGTCGCGACCATGACGACGGACGGCGCACCGCAGGCGTCCGACGACCGGGACACGCCGCTGGTGCGGGGTTTCCGGGACATCTGGCTGCGGTCCACCTCAGGCGCTCCGCAGGAGTGGCGGCTCCGTTTCCGTGACCACTGGCAGGCATACCTCGCCGCGCATGTGGGGGAGGCACACCATCGCAATGCCGACCGCCTGCCCTCGCTCGAGCGGTTCCTGGATGTGCGGCGGCATTCCATAGGCGTGCAGCCGTGCCTCGACTTCACCGAGCGGTGCGGGGGTTATGCCCTGCCCGAGGACCTGCACAGGTCCTTCCCGTTGCGGGAGATGCGCGAGATCACCGGCGATGTGGTGATCTTCGTCAACGACATCGTCTCGCTCGTCAAGGAGCTGGCGGCCGGAGACATCAACAACAGCGTGGTCATAGAGCGGGAGCACAAGGGCTGCACGCTGGAGGAGTCGGTCGAGCACATCACCGCGCTCGCCAACGCCCGGACGGCCCGCTTCGCCCGGCTCGCCGCCTCCCTCCCCGCGACGCTCGCCGAGCAGGGCGTGCCCGCCGGGACACGCGATCACGTCAGCCATTACGTGGACGGCATGCGCCATGTGATGGCTGGCAACCTGACCTGGTCCCTGGCGACGTCCCGCTACGACGAGACCGGTATCGCCGCGGTGAGCGGCGGACGCCGGCGCCCCTGGGACGGTCTCACCACGGCCACGGGCCGGCCACGGCCCGGCACCACCGCAACGCCCGGCGACCGCCGCGCGGCACCGTGAATCCGGAGCCGGGCGCTCTCGTCCGGATCCTGCCCGATCCGGACGAGAAGCCCTAGACGGGCACACTGACCTCGTCGTGCCGCGGGCCTCCGAGCACGACCTTGAGGGCCCCGGTGTCCGTGGCGCGGGCGAAGACGTCGTACGCCTCCTCCATCTGCCCCAGTTCGAAGCGGTGCGTGACCATCGCCGACGCGGCCGGGAGCCGCCCGGCCGCCATCATCCGCAGCAGCATCGGCGTGGAGTGCGTGTCGACGAGTCCGGTCGTGATCGTCACGTCCTTGATCCACAGCTCCTCGAGATGGAGCGCCGCGGGCCTGCCGTGCACGCCGACGTTGGCGACATGGCCTCCGGGGCGCACCATCCGGGTGCATTGCTCGAACGCCTCGGGCACGCCGACCGCCTCGACGACGACATCGGCTCCCAATCCTTCCGTCAGGTCCTCGACCAGTGCCTCGGGGCCTTCGTCGGCACCGACGGTGGCGTCGGCGCCCATGTCCCGTGCCGCCTTCAGCCGGGATTCCGCCAGGTCGACGGCGATGATCCGCCCCGGGCTGTAGAGCTGGGCGGTGGCGATGGTGGCGAGCCCGACCGGCCCGGCGCCGACCACGACGACGGTGTCGCCGGGCCGCACCCGCCCGTTGAGCACGCCCACTTCGTACCCGGTGGGGAAGATGTCGGCCAGCAGCACGGCGTCCTCGCTGTTCACGGCCCCGGGAAGCGGGTGCACCGACAGGTCGGCGAAGGGCACACGGACGTACTCGGCCTGGGTACCGTCGATCAGATGCCCGAGCACCCAGCCGCCGCCCCCACGGCACTGTCCGTAGCGGTTCTCCCGGCAGAAGACGCAGCGGCCGCACGCCGCGATGCAGGAGACCAGCACCCGGTCACCGGGACGGACCGTACGCACCTCGCTGCCGACCTCCACCACCTCACCGACGGCTTCGTGGCCCAGGACCGTGCCGGGTGCCACTTCGGGGACGTCGCCCTTGATGATGTGCAGGTCCGTGCCGCAGATGGTGACGGCGTCGACGCGAATCACCGCGTCGGCGGCGTCCTTGAGGTCGGGGTCCGGAACGTCCTGCCAGGACGTCTGTCCCGGGCCTTGGAACACCAGTGCCTTCATGACGTCGTCCTTTCCGGTGCGGCTCCGCCGGCGGCCGCACGGCGTGCGTCCGGGCCGGTCGCCGCCGGTCTCTTCCAGGGTCCCGCCGCCCCGCGACACCGCAAGTCCTGTTGCCGGCCCTCGCGCTCCCGGAGGGAACGCCCCGTCCGGTGCGCCCCACCGGTTCACTCTCCGGGCCGGGACACGAGCATCTTCCCGGTGTTCTCGCCCCTCAGCATGCCGAGGAACGCCTCCACGATGTTCTCGAACCTCATGACCACTGTCTGGTCCGGCGTGATCCGGCCGCTGCGCAGATGCGGCACCAGGAAGTCTTCGAACTCCTCCTGCAAGTGGGCATAGTCGCGGACGAGTACGCCCTCCAGGCGCAGGCTCTTGCCGACGATGTCGAAGAGATTGCGCGGCGCTGCCGGCGGCCGCGCGTGGTGGTACTGGGCGACCGCCCCGACCCAGGCGATCCGCCCATGATCGCGCAGGACCTCGATGGCGCCCTCCAGGTGGTCTCCGCCGACGTTGTCCACGTAGGCGTCGATCCCGTCCGGCGCGGCCTTCCGGAGCAGTTCACCGACCGGGCCGTCGTGGTAGTCGAAGGCGGCGTCGAAGCCCAGCCGTCCAGTGAGGTGCGCGACCTTGGCGGCGGAGCCGGCGCTGCCCACGAGCCGGCCCGCGCCCATGAGCCGGGCGATCCGGCCGGCCGCCGTTCCCACCCCGCCTGCGGCCGCCGAGACGAACAGGTCCTCCCCCGGCTCCAGCCGCAGCGTGCGGGTGAGTGCCACATAGGCGGTCAGGCCCGTGCCGCCGAGGATGCTCAGGTGTGCGGAGAGCGGGACGCCGTCGTACCGCCGCAGCTTGCGTGTTCCGGCCGTGCCGAGCGTCACCAGGGCGTGGGTGCGCCACCCGCTGCGGTGGAGGACGAGGTCGCCTTCGGTCAGTCCGGGGTCACGGGAGTCGACGACCCGGCCGATCGTGCGGCCCTCCAGCGGTGCGTTCAGCGCGAGGTCGCCGTCCATCATCTCGCGGTGGTACGGGTCGACGGACCAGTGGAGGTTCTCCACGAGTGCCGTACCGGGCCCGGCCGCCGGTACGGGGGACTCGACGAACCTGAACTGGTGGGAGGTCGGGAAGCCCTCGGGGCGGGCGGTCTGGTGGACGGTGAGCGAGGTCTGCGTCGTCATGATCGAGACCGTAGGGAGCTTCCGGCGGGCCGGGCAGTAGGGTGCGTCGATGGAACCACACCATCCATGAATGTCTCTCATAACGGGAGGTCAGCGCCTCGATGTCCGATCTCGCGCCGCAGGAACTGCGGGTGCTCGTCGCCGTGGGTGACGAGGGCGGCTTCTCGGCGGCGGCCGCCGCGCTCGGCATGACCCAGTCGGCGGTCTCGCACTCGGTGCGCGGCAGCGAACGCAAGCTCGGGGCGGTGCTCTTCGACCGGGGGCGCCGCGGGGCCGCGCCCACGGCGGCGGGCGAGAAGGCCGTCGCCCATGCCCGGCGGGTACTGCGGCTGCTCGAGGTGATGGGTGCCGAGGTGCGCGGGGCGGAGAGCCGCTCCGCGGCCGGGCCACTGCGCATCGCCGCCTTCCGCGGCGCCGCGCTCCACCTGCTGCCGCGCGCCTTGGAGGCGCTGGCCAGGAGCCATCCGGAGGTGGTGCCGGAAGTGCGGATCGTACGGGAGGTCGGGCGCGGCACGGCGGGAGAAGTGCTGGACGGGCGCGCGGACTTGGGCATCGCGACGATCGGGACGACTTCGCCCGTACCGCCGGAGTTGATCGGCGCGGTCCTGCTGGAGGAGGGATACGCGCTGGTGCACCCGGCCGGGCATCCGTCACCGCGCACACTGCCGTTGGTCGACTGGGCCGAGAACTGCACCTCGTACACGCGTACTTGGTGGCAGGAGCAGGAATGGCTGCCGCCGGCGACGGTCGAGGCCCAGGACGACGGAGCAGTGCTCTCGTTGGTGAGCAGCGGTTTCGGCATGGCTGTCATGCCGATGTTGTCACTGATCGGAGCACCGGACACCGTCGAGATCATTGATCTCGGCCCGGAGCGCCCCTCACGGTCGGTCGGCTATGTCACCACCCGCGAGCTGGCGGCATCGGCCGCCGTCCGGGCCTTGATCCGGGAGCTGCGAGCGCCGGGCGGGTCGGACTTCTCCGGCTCTTCCGGCGTCCGGAGCGGGGCCGGGCGGGGCCGGGCGGGGCCGGGCGGGGCCGGGCGGGGCCGGACCGGGTGACCTAGGCTGCGCCGGGCCCGTCGAGGAATCCGAGCAGCACGGCGGCCTCCGCGCGGAGTCGAGCGGCCCGGTCCGCGTGGGCCGGCGCGGTCAGTTCCGCCGCCGCCTCCAGCCGTTCGGTGATCTCGGCGCGCACGATGTCAGCGGTGGCGTGCTCGCTCAGCTCTCGCCGCGCGACCTCGGTCGCGCCGGCGCCGACCGGCGACTCCTCAAGGGACGCCGCCCCACGGACGCCGGCTGAACTCATGGGCACCGCCTCTGCGTTGTCCAGCGCCGCGAGCGTCGCGCGGAGAGCGCTCACCGCGACCTTGTCGCGGGCGCGCATGGCTTGGGGCAGGGATTCACGCATATGGATACGCAGAGACATGGGGGTGACCCTATGGCCGCGCCCCTGGCCCTACAACGAGATTTCCGCCCGTCGGCATGCCTGTCGAAACGCGCGGAGAGCCGCCCCGAGGGGAGCGTCGACGTGCCTGCCCGGACGGCCGGGCCGACGCCCGCGCTGAGCCCGGGCCGCGAAAGTCAGGTGCCGCCCCGGACCGCAGGCCGGAACGTTGCGGGGTCGGCCTGCCGGTGCAGCGGCCCGGACGACCGCGCACGGAGACCGTTCGTCGTCTCCGGGGAGGCACTGGGTGTGCTCGTCCGGGACCGGTGTGTGGGCAGCCCCGCTCCGCTGTGCCGGTACACCAGGGCGGACGTATTGTCCATATATGGTCGATGAACGGTGTGATCGAAGCGGTGCTCGGCCAGCGGGTCCGGCCGGGCCCGTGGCGCGTTCGGCGGTTGCGGCGCACCGGCGGACGGGATCCTGCCGGGCCGGCGGCGGCGCGCGACCGGCCGTGAACGGCGAGGCGCGCACCCGCCGCGGCGGCCGCGGCGACGTCACTGCGCACATCGTGGCCAGGTGAAGGAGCATGCAGCCCGCCGACACGGACGCGTCCTCCGCGCCGGGGCTCGAGCAGCTCGCCCATGTCATGGGCCACGTCGTGCGGGACACCGGTGCATCGGTCGGGCTGGTCTACCTGCTGGAGCCGGACGAGCGCATGCTGCGTCTGGCGCTGGTGTCGGGGGCGTCCCAGCGGATCACCGCGCCGTGGTCACGTATCCCCCTCGACACGTCGATCCCGGTGGCCGACGCGATGCGCAGCAAGAAGCTGGTGTGGCTGGGCAGCCAGGAGGAGATCGCCCGCCGCTATCCACGTCTGGGGATCGTGCTCCCGTACGACTTCATGCTCGGGGCCGCGCCCGTGGTCGGCGGGGACCGTGTATGGGGCGGGATCGTGCTGTTGTGGCCGGTCTGGCACCCGCCGCGGCTCAATGCCCACGAGCGGGACGCCGTCGACGGCTTCTGCCACCGCGCGGGGGACATCCTGCGCGACGCGGCCGACAGCGGTCACCGGCTACTGCCCGAAGGTGAACCGCGGATCGTGGCGCCGCCACGTCCTCGGGAGACCGACCCGGCGCAGGCCGTGGCCGCGCACCGATTCGCCGAACGCCTGCCGGTCGGCTGCTGTGCGCTGGACCTGGAGGGCCGGATCACGTACATCAATCGGGCGGGCGCCGAGCTGGTCGGCGCCGGAGCGGCCTCTCTGCTCGGCAAACGCCCCTGGGAGATCCTGCTGTGGCTGCAGGACCCTGTGTTCGAAGAACGCTACCGGGCCGCGGTCGTCTCCCGGCAGCCGACGTCCTTCGTCGCCGTCCGCTCGCCGGACGCCCGGTTGTCCTTCGAGTTGTACCCGGACGAGACCGGCCTCAGCGTGCACATCACGCCCGCCGCGGAGGACGGGGCCGCGCCCGTCGTACAGCACCCGACGCGTCCTGCCGAGGCCGTCAACGTCATGGCGCTGTACCAACTGACGCATCTGGCGGCCAGCCTCTCCGAGGCCGTGAGCGTCCAGGACGTGATCGACCTGGCCGCCGACCAGATCGTTCCCGCGCTCGGTCCCCAGGGCCTGGTCCTCATGACGGTGGACGAGGGTCGGCTGCGGGTCGTCGGCCACCGCGGCTACAGCGGCGAATTCCTCGAGCAGGTCGACGGCACGCCCCTGACGGCGGACGTCGCCGGCGTGCACGTGGTGGCGACGGGAGCGGCCGAGTTCTTCCCGAGCTTCGACGACTTCCGGCTCGCCCATCCCCACGCCCCTCGCTACGGGGAGAGGAGCGCTTGGGCGTTCCTGCCTCTGACCGCCTCGGGCCGCCCGGTGGGATCCCTCGTCCTCTCCTACGACCGGCCGCGGCCCTTCCCTCCGGCGGAGCGTGCCCTGCTGACCTCCCTGGCCGGGCTGATCGCCCAGGCCGTCGACCGCGCCCGGCTCTACGACGCCAAGCACACCCTCGCCCACACCCTGCAGACAGGGCTGCTGCCCCACCGCTTGCCTTCCGTCGCCGGACTGGACGTCGCCGCCCGCTACCGGCCCGCCGGCCACGGCATGGACATCGGCGGCGACTTCTACGACCTGATCCGCTGTACGGCGACCACGGCGGTCGCCGCCATCGGCGACGTCCAGGGACACAACACCACGGCCGCGGCCCTCATGGGGCAGGTCCGCACCGCCGTCCACGCCCACGCCACCGCGGGCGCGTCACCCGGCGACATCCTCACCCGGACCAACCGCCTGCTGACCGATCTGGACCCCGGCCTGTTCACCAGCTGCCTCATCGCCAAGCTCGACCTCGCCCACCACCGGGCGCACCTCGCCACCGCCGGGCACCCGCCGCCGCTGCTCCGCCACCCCGACCGGCGCACCGAGGTCCTCGACGTTCCCCCGGGCCTGCTCCTCGGTATCGACGAGAGCGCCCAATACCCCACGACGGAGATCGCTCTCCCGCCGGGCACCGTTCTGGCCCTGTACACCGACGGACTGGTGGAGGTCCCCGGCGTCGACATCACCGACACCACGGAAGGTCTCGCCCGGCGCCTCGCGGAATGCGAAGACCACGACGTGGACGACATCACGGACTGCCTCGTCCACCACGCCGACGGCTCCGCCGCCCGCACCGACGATGTCGCTCTGATCGTCGTCCGGCCGCAGCTCTGACCGGTCGCGCTCCTGATCAGTCGACGTACGACTCGAGCGTGCCGCGACGCCGGATGTCGAGTGTGGCGCAGTGGAACGAACCGCCGAACGGCGCGTAGTGGAGCAGGTCGCCGGGGATCGGCTCGAACCCCCATTTCTCGAGTGCGCGCAGCATCCCGGTGTGATGCCGCTCCGCGATCACCCTCTTCTCGTCGATCACGAGAATGTTCATGCTCAGCCACTTGCCGCACATCGAGGTGATCTTGAGCAGGTGCTCGCCCATCGGATCGGGCTCGGGGGCGATCAGGATGTCCCACGAACTCAGGACGTCGGGCAGCCGGTCGATGTCGATGTATTCGGGATTGACGAGTACCTTGCCGGGCGAGAGCGGCAGGAACGTCGTATCGATGTGCATGGGCGTGCGGCAACGGCTCTCGATCTCGTGAATGCGATAACCGGGCCCGAGATGGCGCCGCAGCCATTCGATGCCCATCCGATTGGTCACGTTGCTGCGGGTGACGAACAGGTCGCGTCCCGCGCGCACGAAATCCGCGGCGTCGAAGACCGGCTCGAACTCGGTGAGGATGTAGCGCATGGGCTCACCGGGCCCGGGAGTACGGAAATCCGCCTCGAACAACGCGTCGGTGAGCTGCGGCCTCGGTGCCGCCGTCCACCGCGCTCCGCGGCGGAAGTAGTCCTTGAGGATCGCGCGGTAGGAATGGGTCTCGAAATACCGGCACGGCCAGGCCATCGGGGTCTCGATGATCTCGTCGCCGATCACGAGCATGCTGTCCCGGGGGCAGGTGTTGCAGAATCCCCGCGACGACCAGTCGGGGGTGCTGAAGCGTTGCCTGTGGTCGATCGCGTCGGGGCGCCTGACGGTGACGCCGAGGGATTCGAGGAGGGCGACGAACTGCTCGAGTTCGTGCTGCGCCGGCTCGATCAGTCTGCGCGGGTACCTGTAGCCCGCGGCAAGTCCCTGCACCCGCGCCCCCCATGGGGGGATGTTGCACGCCACGACCGGATGGCGGGAGGGAATCGTCGCGCCGTCCAGACGCCCGACGATGATCTCCTCCAGCGGATCCCACTCGTTGTGCGAATTGACCGGCGACACGAGTGGACCCGCCGTGTCGGCGGCCGGTTCCGACGGCGCCGGCATCAGGGGTGCTCCACAGTCCGCATTCGGTCATGGTTCCCGGCCGATACCTTCCGAACGCCGGGCCTCCGCAACACCGTCATGCTCAACCGCTCCCCATCGCAGATTCGGTGACTCACCGCCCATGCCACGTTACCGTGAGGCACATGGGAACTCTGTCGTCCGGCGCCCGGAGAGTGAACCCGCAGCCTTCTTCAACACGCTGAGATGCCGAAGAGGGGCGGAGTCGGCTGCCGCATTTCCGCAAGGAGAACCGGCGGGTCGCAACAGCCGAGGAGCGGTCGTGAAATACGCGGCGGCCGTGACCCTATGCCGGCGTGGGCAGCCGGTCGAGGCGGTCGCGGTGGGCGGGCGGCAGTCGGAGACCTTCGGCGGCGAGGTTCTCTTCCAGGTGGTCGATCCGCGTGGTGCCCGGGATCGGCAGCACGACCGGCGAGTGCCCGAGGAGCCACGCGAGCACGACCTGGGTGGGTGTGGCGTCGAGCTCGGCCGCCACGGCGGCGATCTCGGCCGTCGCCCCCGACTTCCCCCAGGCGACCGGCCGCCACGGCAGAAAGGCGATCCCGGCCGCTTCGCACGCCGCGAGCACGGGTTCGTGCTCACGGTCGAGCAGGCTGTAGCGATTCTGCACGCTCGCGATGTCGACGATCTTTCTCGCCTGCTCGAGCTGGGCGACGGTGACCTCGGACAGACCGATCCGGCCGATCTTGCCCTCGGTCCGCAGGTCCCGCAGCGTACCGACCTGGTCGGCGAGCGGCGTCTCCGGGTCGATACGGTGCAGTTGGAGCAGCTCGATCCGCTCGACGCGCAGTCGGCGCAGTGCCTCCTCGACCTGGCCGCGCAGGACGCCCGGCCGGCCGTCGAGCCGCCACTCGTCCGAGGGACCTGATCGCGCGACGCCGACCTTGGTAGTAATGACCAGCCCGTCCGGGTAGGGGTGGAGGGCCTCGGCGAGGAGTTCCTCGTTGGCACCACCGCCGTACAGGTACGCGGTGTCGATCAGCGTGACGCCCAGTTCGACGGCCCGCCGGGCGACGGCGACAGACGCTTCCCTGGCAGGCCCGGGCTCCGTCGGCAGGTGCATGGCCCCGAAACCCAGCCGCCGCACGGTCAGATCGCCCCCGATACGGAACGCGTTCGATGTCATCTGCTGCCTTCGCCCCCTTGTTCAGGCGGCAACGCTAGCAGCGCAGTCGGCCACGGACGGCCGTCCAGGTGCCGGTCGGTGATGCGGAACCGGGCGCCGGACGCGCGCAGTTGAGCTGCCAGGTCCGGCCGACCGGTCCCCGGCGGCAGCGGTCGGCGCACTTCATGGACCGTGGCGCTCACCAGGTCGGCCAGACCCGCCCGGTCCGCGGCGGCGCGCAGCTGATCGAGGCTTCAGGGTCCGGCACGAACAGGCTCAGCCGGTAGGTGGTCGGATGCACCACTCGTCCGCAGAGCGTGTCGATCCGGGCCGTCGCCCAGTCGATCCCCACGTCCGCGGAACGCAGACGGCGCAGGTGAGCACGGAACTCCGACGCGTCCTGGGTCTCGAACACCACGTCCCAGCGGCCGGCGCCAGGAGCGGTGACGCGTCGACTCGCGTCCTGCTGTCGGCGTTTCCTCTTCCGTTGTCCTGGCACGGGCCCAGCATCGCCCGCCGGGCGCCACCCCGGCAAGGCATTACCCCGGGCACCGGCCGGGCCGCGTGCCCGGGCGACCGGACCGGCGTGCAGGGGCGTGATCCGCGCCAGGCAACCGCTGTTGGCAGCTGGTGCACCGTCGGGACTGCTCACCACGCGCGGTACGCCCGTGGCGAGGATCGCCGAGGTGACGTTCGCCAGTACGCACCGGCGGCGCTGCCCGTAGCGGTTCGGCCCGCGGTGTTCGGTGACCGACGGTGCCTCCCCGCAGCCGTCACCCCGTACGTCGACCACCGCGTGCCGGCACACCGGCTCGGTCGGAGGGAGCTGCCCACACCGCCAGCGAGTGTGTCCGCGGGTGTTTGGCGACGGCGAGACCCGCGGCGGAAAGGATCGTCTCCAGCGCGTCCTCTATCGCCGGGTAGGCGGCGAGCAGCAGTTTGTCGGCGGAGCGGCGCGTCAGGTGGTGTTCGGAGTCCTCGAACAGCCGGTTCGTGACATGCCAGCTGATCACCACATGGTCCGCGGGCGCGGAGACCCTACTCCCCTGCTCGAGGAAGACCCCGCCGTCGCCGGTGTCCACCGCCAGAGGAAGGCCGGCCAGACGCACCACGTGGCAGATCCGCTCCACCAACTGAGTGGGCAGCAGCTGCTCCTCGGGCGTCGGAGTGTGCTCTGTGTCGTGTCCGCTCGGTCTGTCCGCAACTCCTGTCATGCCGTCCAGACTGCCCGGACCCTGCGTGCAGAAAGCTTCCTCTGCCTCCCTGTGGGGAGCACACGCAGCAGATTCCGGACGACTGCGCGCCCCAGCGCACGCGCCCGCGCGAGCGGGGCCCGGCCGGCGGGTGCCGTAAGGGCGGCCGGTGGCCTTGGTGTGATCTGCCGCACACGCTGTCACAGTGATCGGCCGCCCGGTGTCTTGTATGCCGGTGCGGATGCACACTCGAAGGCCGTCGGCGACCAGGCCCGGCCGCGAAGAGAGGGGCCAAGAGATGAGCGACCACCCCGCCGATCCGGCGACCGACACGTTCGTCGTCCACCGCAACCTGCTCTTCACCGTCGCCTACGAGATGCTCGGGTCGGCCGCCGACGCCGAGGACGTCCTCCAGGAAACATGGCTGCGATGGGTCAAGGTCGACCTGGAACAGGTCCGCGACCACCGCGCCTACCTGGTCAGGATCACGACCCGGCAGGCATTGAACCGGCTGCGCACCATGAAACGCCGCAAGGAGGCCTACGTCGGTCCCTGGCTCCCCGAGCCCCTGCTCACCGCACCCGACGTGGCCGAGAACGTCGAACTCGCCGAGAGCGTTTCTATGGCGATGATGCTCGTCCTCGAAACCCTGTCGCCGACGGAACGCGCCGTCTTCGTGCTGCGCGAGGCCTTCGACGTCGGCTACGACGAGATCGCGGCCGCCGTCGACAAGAGCCCCGCGGCCGTCCGCCAGATCGCCCACCGCGCCCGACGGCACGTCGACGCCCGCCGCCCCCGTCAGGCGGTCACCCCGGGCCAGACCCGGGCCGCACTGGAGTCCTTCCGGCGCGCGCTCGAAACCGGCGACCCGCAGGAACTCCTCGACGTGCTCGCCCCCGACATCGTCCTGATGAGCGACGGGGGCGGCATCAAGCAGGCCGCGCCGCGGCCGATCATCGGCGCCGACAAGGTGGCCCGCTTCATGATCGGTGGTCTCGGCAAGAACAAGCTTCCGCTCGCCGTTTCTCCCACCATGGTCAACGGCAGCCCCGCACTCCTCGTTCATGTGGACGGCGAGATCGACGGCGTCATGGCGATCAGCCTGGAGGACGCCCGGATCACCGGCCTCTACTACGTCCGGAACCCCGAGAAGCTGAACCGCGTCGAAGCCGAGACCCCGCTCACCCTGCGGTGAACACCGGCGGCGGAGCCTTGCCGTGGCGCCGGACCCGGCCCGGGCAGCGCCGGACCCGGCCGGGGCGGCTGGTGC
>NZ_JBSGZJ010000105.1:0-18153 GCF_053610925.1 Streptomyces sp. NPDC054847
GCTCCGAGGGACTCCCGCGCCGCCGGCCGTATCAGCATGCCGATTTACAGAAGGAGTTTCGAAAAATGACCACCGCCATTGCGGCTCCGAAATGCCTCGTGTGCGACACGGAATTCGAGGTCCAGGAAGCCTGGGAAAAGGGCGAGATCACCGAGTGCGCGGCCTGCGGCCAGGAGCACGAGGTCGTGGAGAAGTCCGCCGCCGGCGCGCGGCTGGACCTCGCCCCCGAGGTGGAAGAGGACTGGGGCGAGTGACTTCCGCCGACCAGGTCCTGCTCTCGGTCACGATGCTGCGCCCCGACGAGAAGCTCCTCCTCGGCGCACTGCGTGACGAGGGTCTGACGGCAAGGCCGTTGCTCGTGAAGGATCTGGCCGAGGTCGTGGCGGGCCGCACGGGCCCGCCCGGTCTCGTCCTCATCAGGAACCTTTCGCACCGCGAGGCGATCAGCGTCTCCCGCCGGCTCGAGCACGCCGGAGCCACCACCCTCAACCGGTCGGCGACCATCGAGACCTGCAACGACAAGGGACTTCAGGCGCTGCTCTTCGAGCGCCACGGCGTCCCCCACCCGGTCACCCGGCACGCCTTCAGTTACGAGCAGGTGCACGCGAGCGTCGCCGAACTCGGCCTGCCCGCCGTGGTGAAGCCCGTGAGCGGGTCCTGGGGGCGCGGTGTCACCAAGATGGCCAACGCGGAGTGTGTGGAGGCCTGGGCCGGCGGCCGCGAGTCCGCCGACGCCGCGGGGAAGCTCTTCCCCGTCGTCGTACAGGAGTACATCGACAAGCCCGGCCACGACCTGCGCGTGGTCGTCGTCGGACGCACCCCCGTGGTGGCGATCCAGCGCGTCTCGACCGACTGGCGTACCAATACCCACCTCGGGGCGGAGGTCCGGCGGATCGAGGTCACCACGGAGATCGAGAAGCTCTGCGGCCACGTCGTCGACATCCTCGGCCCCGGTTTCTACGGAGTGGATCTGGTCGAGGACCGGGCCACCGGTGAGCTGCTCGTGCTCGAAGTGAATGCCAACCCCGAATTCGCCCGCTCCTCCGCCCAGCACGGAGTCAACGTGGCCGGCCACCTCGCCGCCTACGTCGCGGAGCAGCTCGCGGCCGCGGCCGCGTGACACGGAGACGACCCATGGAACTGTTCGACACAGCGACGGTGCTCACTCGCGTCCTCACCTCGGGCGTGGTCATGAGCATCGAGAAGAGCGACCGGGAACTGCCCGGTCTGGAAAGGCTGCTGACCAAGCAGACCGGACGCGCGAAGGCGGTCCTCCTCAACAGCCGTACCGGGGCCGTCCACGCGGCCCTCGCCGGCCAGGGCATCGGCCACGGCGACACCGTGTCGCTGCCCGAGCCGGACGCGGCCACCGAAGCGTTCCTGAACTGGCTCGGCGTCACCGTGGAGCCCGCGGTGGACGAAGAGGGCGCGCGACCGGTCGCCTACGACCACGTGGCGCTGGACGCGACCAACGCCGACCGGCTGGCCGACCTGGCCGCCGGCGCGAGTGCCCCCGCGCTGGTCGTGGACCTGACCGGGCTCGGCTTCGGACCGGCCGCGGCCGTGCTGACGGACGACGCCGGGCTCTGGGCCCGCGCCGAGCGGCTGAAGATCTTCGGCGCCTACGACCTGCGCACGATGTGGACGCAGGAGGAGGCCGACGCCTCGCTGGTGCCCGGCGTCCAGTTCAACTACCGGCTGAGCCCCCTGGTGGCCGCCTGCGCACGGATGGCCCTGACCCGAGCGGCGCGTCCCGCCGCCACTTCCGGAGCACGCTCATGATCACTGACTTCCCGGCGGCACCGCTGCCGCTCCCCGACGCCGCGGACCTCGAAGCGGAACTCGCCGCCCTCGGCGGCGGGGCGATGATCCCCAAGGCCATGCGCCGCACGCTCTTCCCGGTCATCACCAAGGAAGACGTCTTCAACCTGATGCTCGCCCAGCGGCAGACGCCCGAGAAGGTCGTCGCCGGCTTCGCCGAGGCCTACCGCTCCTACGTCGGCGCCCGGTACGCCCTGCCCACCGCCAGCGGCACCTCCAGCCTCCACATGGCGCTGGTGGGCGCCGGCGTGCAGCCCGGGGACGAGGTCATCGTCCCCGCGTTCACGTTCATCGCCACCGCCCAGGCCGTCGTCGCCGCCCACGCGATCCCGGTGTTCGTCGACATCGACCCGGTCACGTACTGCATGGACCCGCGGGCCGCCGCCGCCGCGATCACCGACCGGACCCGCGCGCTCATGCCGGTGCACGTCCACGGCCTGCCCGCGGACGTCCCCGCGCTGCGCGTCCTGGCCGACAGCCACGGCATCGCGCTCGTCGAGGACGCCTCGCACGCCCATTCCGCGAAGATCGGCGACCGGCTGGCCGGCTCCTTCGGCGACGCCGCCGGACAGAGCCTGATGGCCGACAAGAACTTCCCGCTCGGCGGCGAGGGCGGTATCGCCTTCTTCTCGACCGAGGAGGCGTACGACCGGGCCGTCGCCTATCTGGATCGGCACGGCATCGACTACGGCATGTCGTGGGTCGCCGCGGCCTTCGGCACCAGCCAGCTGGCACGCCTGCCCTACTACGACGAGATCCGGGCCCGCAACGCCGCCCTGATCGGCGAAGCCCTGGGTGAGACCGGCCTGTTCACCCCGCCGCACGTACCGGACGGGCATGTCCACGCGTACAACATGTACCGGATGACCCTGCACCCGGACGCCGTGGGACTCGGCGACCTCCCGGTGCACGCCGTCAAGGAGGCGGTGCACGAACTGCTCGTCGCCGAGGGCGTCCCCGCCCGCGAGTGGCAGAACACCCCGATCCCGTGCCACCTGCCCTTCCGGCACCGCGACGGCTTCGGAGGCGGCTACCCGTTCACCCTCAACCCCGGGGCCGTGCGCGACCACCGCCCGGAGGACTTCCCCGTCACCCTGGGGATGCTGGACAGCACCCTGGTCCTCTGCCGCGAGCTGCGCTCCCCGGTCGAGTACGAGCGCATCCTGCGCTACGCCGACGCCTTCAGGAAGGTCGCCCGGCGCCCGGACGCCATCCGCAAGCTCGTCGAACAGGGCGATTACCGCCGCCCGTACGAGAAGGCGGCCCGTCTTGGCTGAGACCTCTCACGAGACGATCCGCGTCGCCGTCATCGGCGCCAGCGGTTACACCGGCGGCGAGATGATCCGGCTCCTGCTGGAGCACCCCCACGTCGAGCTCGCCTTCCTCTCCGCGGAGCGCAGCGCGGGCGCCACCATCGGCAGCGTCCATCCCTGGCTGCGCAACCACCCCAAGGCGGCCGGGCTCAAGTTCCGCCCCCTGGCGCGGCTGGCGGACATCGACGCCGTCGACATCGCCTTCGGCTGCCTGCCCACCGGCGCCCTCCCCGAGCAGCTGCCGCTGATCGCCGAGCACGCCAAGCGGGTCGTGAACCTGGGCGGAGACTTCCGGCTGCGGGACAGCGCGGAGATCCTGACGCACTATCCGCGGACCGCCGCCCACCCGCCGTCGGAGGACTTCGCCTACTACGTCCCCGAGCTCAGCGACGGCGTCCCGGAGAGCCGGTTCATCAGCCTGCCCGGCTGCATGGCCGTCACCAGCGTCTACGCCCTGTACCCGCTGTTCGCCGAGTCCCTCGTGGACGGCCGTGTGATCGTCGACGCCAAGACCGGCTCCACGGGCGGGGGCCGCGGCGGCAGCGAGCCGCCCGCCGAGCGCAGCGGCAACTTCCGCGTGCACAAGCTGTACGGGCACCGGCACGCGCCGGAGGTCCGCCAGGCCATCGCCGACCACACCGGCGCGGCCATGGACCTGCGGTTCTCCACCCACAGCCTCGACGTGGCCCGCGGCATCATGGTCACCGCGTACACCGAACTGCGGCCCGGAGTCGCGGCGCTGGACGTCAAGCGCGCCTACGCCAGGGCGTACGTCGGCAAGCCGTTCGTGCGGGTCCGGCCGGCGCCCAAGGTGCCGCAGGACTTCCCCATGCTCAAGGCCGTCGTCGGCTCGAACGTCGCCGAGGTCGCGATCGCGGTCCGCGACGGCCAGTGCGTCGCCGTGGCCGCCCTCGACAACCTGATCAAGGGCGCTGCCGGCCAGGCCGTGCAGGCCATGAACCTGATCTTCGGCTTCGACGAGACGTCCGGGCTGCCCACCACGGCGGTGTCGCCATGACCCGGCCCCTCTACGTGATCAAGGTCGGCAGCGCGACGCTCGACCGCGAGACCATCCACAAGGAGATCGCGGACGTGGTGGCCCGCGGCGCCCGGGTACTCCTGGTCACCGGCGGCGCCACCGGCATCGAGCGGCACTACGCGGCGATCGGCCGGCCGATGCCGCAACTGCGGCTCACCGGCGGCGACTCGGTCCGCTACTGCCCGCCCGAGGAGATGACGCACCTGGTCGACGCCTACGAGCGGGTCACCCTGCCCGCCGTGGAGCAGGGACTGCGGACCCTCGGGCTGAGCGTGTTCACCGCCGTGGCCGCGCGCGGCGGCCTGGTGACCGGCCGGGCCAACCGCCCCTTGAAGGCACTGTCCCCCGAGGGCCGTCCCGTCGTGGTCCGCGACCACCGCGCCGGAGTTCCCGCCGACGTCGACACCGTACGGCTGAACGCCCTGCTCGACACGTACGACGTGGTGTGCCTGTCGCCGCCGGTGGCGGGCCGGGCCGGCGAGCCGCCGCTGAACGTCGACGCAGACGTCCTCGCCGCGGTCCTCTCCAACGCCCTGCACGCCGACCATCTGCGGCTGGTCACCGGCACGCCCGGACTGCTGACCGACCCGGACGACCCCCGCTCGACCCTGTGCAACGCCTATCCGGGCGACGGCGCGCAGTACGCGGGCGGCAGGATGCGCCAGAAGGTCCGCGCCGCCGAGATCGCCCTGGAGGGCAGCGCGGACGTGGCCGTCACCGGTCCGCACACCATGACGGAGCCGGCGGGCTGGACCCGCTTCTGGCGCACCAGGGAACCCGCCGCCGACCTCGGCCTGCTCACCCGGCTGGTCTCCGTGCCATCGGTCTCCGGCGACGAGGCGGAACTCGCCTCGTTCCTGGCCGAGTGGTGCCAGGAGCGCGGCATGAGGGCCAGGGTCGACGAGGCGGGAAACCTGGTCGCGACCCGCGGCGACGGCCCCCGGCGGCTGCTGCTCCTCGGCCACCTCGACACGGTGCCGCACCACTGGCCCGCCGAATGGCGCGAGGACGAACTGTGGGGACGCGGCAGCGTCGACGCCAAGGGCAGCCTGGCGAGCTTCCTGGAGGTGCTCGCGCACGCGGACATCCCGGAGGACGGCCAGCTGTGCGCGATCGGCGCGGTCGAGGAGGAGATCTCCTCCTCCAAGGGCGCCTTCCACGTGCGCGACACCTATCCGGCCGACGCCGTCGTCATCGGTGAGCCCAGCGGCTCGCGGACCCTGACCCTCGGCTACTTCGGCCTGTTCAAGCTCGAGGTGACCGCGTCCGTGCCCAGCGGGCACTCGGCCGGCATGGACGCGGTGTCCGCCCCGGACCACCTGATCGGGGCCCTCGGCGAGATCCGTGCCTCGGTCCTCGCGCAGGCGCCCGACGCCCTGAGCGCGGTCATCGACATCAGCTGCGCGACCGGGCGCGAGCAGAACCGGGCCACCGGGATCCTCAACTTCCGGGTGCCGCCCACGGCCGACCTGGAAGCGCTGCGCACCGCCGCGCTCGGCCATGTCCGCGAGGGCGTGGAGATCGAGGTGCTGCGCGCCACCCCGGGCTACGCCGGCGGCCGTTCCGGCCCGCTGGTCAAGGCCTTCACCCGGGCCTTCGCCGATGCCGGGATCAGGCCCCGCTTCGTGGTGAAGAAGGGGACCTCCGACATGAACACGCTGGCCACCACCTGGCACGACGTGCCGATGGTGGCGTACGGGCCCGGCGACTCCTCGCTCGACCACACCGACGAGGAGCGCATCGGCGGCATGGAGTACCGCACCGCCCGCTCCCTGCTCGCCGACGCGGTCAACCGATGGTTCGCCCTGCCCGAAGGGAGCCGCTGATGACCGCCGTACTCGACCCGCCGGAGACCCTGCCCGTCCTGGACATCCTCGCCGCCCGCGCGGCGGAGGCCAGGCGGCTGGTCGTCGACATGGCCGCGAGCCCGCGCGGCTGCCACCTCGGCGGCAGCCTGTCCGTGCTCGACATCCTGATCGCGGCGCTGCACCGGGTCTCGGCCGGCGACGGCACCGAGGTCGTCCTGAGCAAGGGCCACGCGGCCGCCGGCCTCTACGCCGCCCTGCACGTCAGCGGCGTCCTGCCGGAGAACCCCGCCCCGCTGTACGGCATGGCGGACGGGCCCTACACCGGACACCCGGGCCCCAAGGTGCCCGGCGTCCGGTTCCCCACCGGGAGCCTCGGCCACGGAGTGCCGTACGCCGCCGGGTGGGCGCTGTCCCGCCGGATCGCGGGCCGGCCGGGGCTCGGCATCGCCGTCGCGGGTGACGGTGAGCTCCAAGAGGGTCTGGTCTGGGAGACCTGCCAGGTCGCCGCTGCCCAGGGGCTGGGCAACTTCGTGCTCGTCGTGGACCGCAACGGCGGCCAGAACGACGGGCCGGTGGCCGACATCTCGCCGCTGCCCCGCCTCGCCGACCGGTTCGCCGCCTTCGGGTTCGAGGTGGCGGAGACCGACGGGCACGATCTCGCCGCCCTCACGGCGCTGTTCGCCGCGGACCGGTCGACGGCCCGCCGGCCGCTGGCCGTCGTCGCGGACACCGTCAAGGGGAAGGGCGTGCCGGCCGTGGAGGGGAAGGCCGCCTCCCATTACGTGACCATCGACGCCGCGCGCGCCGCCAAGTGGAAGCGAGCTGTCCGATGACTCTCTCCGGCCGGGACGCCTACCGGGACGAGCTCACCGGGCTCGCCGCCGACGACGACTCCATCGTGTGCCTCGAGGCGGACCTGGGCGGCAAGGGCCACCCCTTCCAGGCCGCCCATCCGGAACGGTTCTTCAACCTCGGCATCGCGGAAGGCGCCATGGTCGACATGGCGGCGGGCCTCGCCGCAGGCGGCCTCAAGCCGTTCGCCAGCACCTTCGCGCCGTTCGCGGCCCTGAGGGCGGCGGAGAGCCTGAAGCTGACCCTCGGCTATCTGTCCGCAGGGGTCACCGTCGTCGCGCCCTACGCGGGTGTCTCCGGAGCGTGGTTCGGCACCACCCACCACTGCCTGGAGGACCTGGCGATCCTGCGCAGCGTCCCCGGCGTGACCATCGCGGCCCCTTACGGCGAGGCCGAGATGCGCGCGGTGGTCCGGGCGGCCGTGCGCTCCGGCAAGCCGCACTACATCCGGACCGGCCGCAACGCCGCGTACGACTCGATCGACTGGACGGGCGAGCAACCGCCCCTCGTCAACTGGGAGTTCCGTTCCGGACCCGAGGAGGTCTGCCTGGTGTCGGTGGGGGAGGAGGGCACCCGCCTGGCCATGGCGGCCCGGCCGGCCGTGCCCGGCGCCGCCCACGCGCACCTGGTCTACCTGGACCACGAGCATCTGACCCTGGCCGCCGCCGAACTGGCCCGCCACCACAGGCGGTTCGTCGTCATCGAGGAGCACCGGGGCCAGGGCGGTATCGCCGAGGGTCTCGCGCTGCTGATGCCCCGGTGCGAGGTCACGTCGGTGAGCGCGGACCAGAGCTGGCCCTACCGGGGCGGCGACCACGAGGAGGTCATGGCCGCGCTCGGCCTCGACCTGCCCGCCGTGCTCGCGGCCGTGGACAGGGCCGGGTCCCGGGCTCCGGCGGCAGCCTCCGGAGCCGCCGCCCGCTGAGCCGTTGCCCCGGACGCCCGGAAGCACCCGCGCCCGACCGCATCACGCGCATCGACCACCCACCGCATCCCCGCGCTGCCGCACACCACACAACCGGCAGCGACCACGAGACCTCAGGAGTACATACTCATGCATATCCTCATGATCGAATGCAACCCGAACGGGATCGCCGGCATCGCCAACGCCCTGGAACTGGGCCACGACGTCACCCTCGTGTCGGTCGACCCCGACTTCTACCTCGGCGTCTCCCCCCTGGCGGAGGCCGCCTACGCGCACCCCAGGTGCCAGGTGGTCAAGAGCGAACAGGCCTTCTCCATCGAGGACCTGACGGCGCTCGCACGCAGCCTGCACGCCGAGAAGCCGGTCCACGGCGTCACCACCTACAGCGAGTACCACACCGTGCACACCGCGGCGGTCGCCGAGGCGCTCGGCCTGCCGGGCATGAGCGTCGAGGGCGCCCGCAACGCCCGGCACAAGCACCTGACCCGCCTCACCCTGGACGGCACCGGCGTACGGCAGCCGCGCTTCGCCCACGTCGCCGACCCGGCCGGGGTCGAGGCCGCCGTTCGCGAGATCGGCTTCCCCTGCGTGGTCAAGCCCTCCGACGGCACGGCCAGCCTGCACGTCCTGCACCTCAAGGACGAGGACGACCTGCGCGACTACCTGGCCGAACTGGCGGACGTCGTCGACTACGGCCGCGGCGTCGTACGCATCCCGGACATCCTCATCGAGGAGTTCGTCACCGGCGAGCTGATCTCCGTGGAGTCCTGCGTCCTCGGCAACGGCGAGGTCGTCAACCTCGGCCTGACCGACCGGCCGCTGAGCGGGTTCCCGCACTTCATCGAGATGGGCGCCACCTACTTCAGCGGACACCCGCTCCAGGACGAGCTGTTCGCCACCACCACCCGCGTACTGAACGAACTCGGCGTCGACTTCGGCTTCATCCACACCGAGTACCTGCTCGGCGCGGACGGCCCGGTGCTGTGCGAGGTCAACGGCCGTCTCATCGGCGGGATCGTGCCGAGCCTCATGCAGATCACCTCCGGCGTCGACCCCTACCTCGAGGTCATCCGGCAGGCCCTCGGCGAGCGGCCCGAACTCCCCTTCCCCGGCGAGACCACCGCCGGCGGCCACTGGTTCGGCGCCCCCGTCGCCGGCACCGTGGAGGCCATCGGCTTCGACTCCATCGAGGAGCTCCCCGGCTTCCACAGCGCCCTTGCCTACAAGAAGCCGGGCACCCCGGTCACCCGGCTGTCCCGCAGCAACTTCGACTGGATCGGCCACATCATCTTCACCGGCGCCGACCGCGACGAGGTCAACAAGCGGTGCGAGGCGGCCCTCGACGGCATCGACCTGCGGATGAAGGTCGACGTGGCCCGATGAACACGACCGCCCACCGCCAGGCGCCGCCCGCGACCCTCCGGGGCGTGGCCGTGCCCGCCCTCGACGACGAGGCGCTGTTCGACGTCACCACCGAGGACGGCGTCTTCACCCGCATCGAACCCTCGGGCACACGCGGCGGAGGCGAGACGGAGCTGTGGCCCGGCTACACCGAGACCCACGCCCATGTCTCGCTGCCCGCCAACTGGGACGACTCCGTCGACGACCCGCGGATCGTCGCCCTCCAGTACCTCTACCACGGGGTCACCCACGTGGTGGACATGTTCGGCTTCCCCCTGGTGTCCGATGCCTGGGAAGCCGGCAGCCGCACCTCGCCCTGGCCGTACCCCGAGATCGCCCACTGCGGATACGCGGTGACGGCGATGACCAACGCGGCCGGACTGCGCGGGCACGGCGTCGAATTCCCGGCGCCCGTCCACATGCTCGCCGTCGAGGCCGACCTGGACCACGCGCTGCGCACCAACACCGAGCGGGGCGGCACCTTCCTCAAGGTCATGTTCACGGACGGCACGGAGCAGCCGGGCACCCCCGTACGCTTCTCCCGCCTGTCCGAGCGGGTCCTCAAGTTCACCGCCCGGATCGCCGCCGAGCGCGGCATCACCGCGGTCATCGACTGCAACACGCTCCAGGAGACCCTCTGGGCGTACGACTGCGGATTCCGGCTCTTCGCCCACTCGGTGCGGGACCGGACCCTGGACGCGGCCGACTGGAAGCGGCTCGAGGGCGCCCGGTTCGTCTCCACTCTCGCCGGACTGAGCCCCATGGTCATGACACGGGAGGAGTTCCTCGCCGACTACGGCCGCGAGGGATTCGCCGAGACCCAGGACCGCTACAACCTCGCATTCGTCCAGGGCATCGAGAAGCCCTTCGGGATCGAGTACGGCTGCCAGGAGACCCGCACCGCCGCACTGGCCGACATGCGGCGCAACGCCCTCACCGCGCTGCGCCACGGCAACCTGCTCGTCGGCACCGACTCCGGCAACACCGGCGCCTATCACGGCTACTCCCTCCTCAGCGAGCTCGACCTGCTGCGCGGCGACGACGTCTCCTCGGCCGGAGCGCTGCGCCGGCAGGCCACGGTCGGCGGCCGCCGCTACTTCGACGAACTGCGCGGCGACACCGCCGGAGCCCATCCCCTGAGCCCCGGGGCGGCGGCCACGTACAACCTGCACGCGCCCGGCAAGCCGCTCTCGGCACTGCCCCTGGCCACCGTCGTCCGGGGTGTACCGGTCGACCGGCCCGCCGTCGCGCGCGCCATCGCGGACCTCCGCGCCACCGAGTCCAAGGGAAAGGTCGCGCTATGACCATCGAACGCAGGCGGGCACTCATCGGCGTCAACGCCGGCATCTTCCTCGCCCACATCGGGAACTTCATCTGGTTCCCCGTACTCCTCGCCTCGCTCGGCGGCACCGACAGCGGCTTCTGGGCCGGCGTGGTCATGTGTATGACGTACGTGGGCCGTCTGCTCGCCACGTTCTTCTACGAGGGGACCGCGGCCCGCGTCGGCATCCGGGGTGCGGTGTTCCTCGGCACCGCCATGGAGGCGGTGGCGCTGGGCGCCATGGGCTTCAGCGGCGGCGTGCTCGTCTACAGCGTGCTCGCGTTCTTCATCGGATTCGGTTCCGGAACCGCCTTCCCCGGCCTGAAGAACATCCTCGTCTCCTACCCGGACGACGAGCGGCCCAAGGCGTTCTCCACCTTCCAGATGTCGGCGCAGGTGGGCCTGTTCGGCGGTGCGCTGCTCGGCGGTCTGCTCGCCGACGTGGATCTGCGCACTCTCTTCAGCGTCGTGTTCGCCATCTTCATCGGCTTCTGCCTCGCGTCCTCGGCGTTCATCCCGCGCGACGGGTTCGAGACACAGGCAGCGGCCGACGCGCGGGCGGCCGAGGCGGCCCAGGCGCCCAAGCCGCTGTTCAGCCTGACCGTGTTCAAGGGCATCGACGTACGGGGAGCCACCCGGTACTTCCTGCTCTCGGCCGTGTTCTGGTTCCTCTCGATCGGCTTCCTGGTCGGCATTCCGCTCCACATGGAGGAGTACGCGCCGCAGTGGGCGCCGTCCGCACCGTTCTGGATCACCGGTCTGAGCGTCCTGGTGCTCCAGTACCCCCTCTTCAAGTTCCTGATCAAGCACCTGCGTCCGGGCGCCGTCATGGCCGTCGGCCTGGCCGGCATGACCGCCGCCTTCCTCGCCTTCGGCGCCGGCCGCAGTGCCGCCTGGGTGATCGTCGGCTGTCTCGTCGTCGTCCTCGGCGAGGTCCTCTTCGTGCCGTCCTTCGACATCTGGGTCGCCCGCAAGGTCCCCGAGCAGCGACTGGCCAAGGCCATGGGCGCCATGCACTTCTTCCGCAGCGCGGGCAACATGGTCGGCTCGCTCCTCGCCGGCGTCCTGTTCGACCTGTCGCTCTCCCTCGGCGTTCCGGGCGCCAACTGGTACGCCGCCGCCGCGGTGGCGACAGCGTGTGCGGTCGTCTGCCTGATCAGCCGGGACGGAACGGCCACGGTCCAACCGGCCGAGGAGCCCGCGCCGGAGACGGAGGCGGCCCCCGCGTAACACCCGTCGCGAGCCAGGGGGGCGCACCCGGCGCCCCCCGCTCGGCGCTCCGCCGTGCCCCGGCACGACACGGCGTACAGCCTCGCCGTCCGAACTGATCACCGTGCGGCCCCGGCTCCGGCCCCGGCCCCGGAAGGTATGGCCACAGGTCGCCGTACCTCTCCGCTGTGCCCGGGCGCGACGCCAAGGAGCGGCTCACCCACGTCGAAGTACCTGGTCGGAACTGAGTACGTGCGCCCTGGCCCGTCCCGGCACGAGCCGGGACGCTGGAGCCATGCGACAAGGACTTGCGAAACTCGTTCCCCAGCTGGCGGCAAGCCTCGTACTGGCGGCGCTCTCGGTCGGGGCATGGGCCGCCTGGCTGGGCTGGGACCAGCAGCGTGACGTGCAGCCGGACGGCTCGACGACCGGCCCGTACGAGGCGTGGCAGGTGATCGGCCTGGTGCTGACCCTGCTGGCGCTGGTGTACGGGGCGGTGTCCCGGAACTACATAGCGGCCGTGGCCGGCATCCCGGTCGGTCTGACCGCCGCGGCCTATTACGACTGGTCGGACGACTCCAGCGGCCTCTTCATGGTCGGCGTGCTGATGGTCATGGCCGGCAGCCTCGCCGTGACCGCCGGCGTGACCGCCCTGATCGCGTTTCTGACACGAGACGGACGCCGGCGCAGGCGCACCACGTAGCCCCGCCGTCCCGTCCGCCGTGGAGCGGCGGCGCGGGGTGGCCGGACGGCAGCCCTGGACGGAGAGTCCGGGGCCGAGGGCACCACGGCGTGAATGGCCCTCGAACCGGCACAAGAACTGGCCCAAGGCAGCTCGTGATCGCGCGTCTAGCGTCATGGGCATGCCTGTTTCGCCACCGCGTCCGACGTCCACGGACCGAGCCGCGCCTCGTGTGCTCGCCGCCGCACAGTTGGCCAACTCCATCGGGGACGGAGCCTTCTACACCTGCTCGGCGCTGTACTTCTCACAGGTCGTCGGGCTGTCGGCCGGGCAGATCGGCCTCGGCCTGACGACGGCCTGGGGCGTGGGTTCCCTGGCAGGCGTACCACTCGGGCAGCTCGCGGACCGCCGGGGGCCGCGCGGCACCGCGTTGCTGCTGGCTCTGGCGACGAGCGCCACGGTCGTCGCGTTCCTCTTCATACGCTCCTTCGTGCCGTTCCTGATCGCCGCCTGCCTGTACACCACGGCCCAGTGCGGACTGGCGGCCGCCCGGCAGGCGCTCCTCGCAGGGCTGGTCGAACCGTCGGAGCGCACAGGCGTTCTGGCGCGGCTCCAAGCGACGCTCAACGCGGGGCTCGCCGTAGGGGCCGCTCTCGGCGGGCTCGCCCTGCACGCCGGCACCCGCGCCGCCTACCTCGCCGTCTTCGCCCTCGACGCGGCCTGCTTCCTGGCGTGTGCGCTGATCCTCCACAGGCTGCCGCGGGTACTGCCCGTACCGCCGGGCGCGGGCACCGTGCCGGGCAAGCCAGGGCTCGCGGTGCTGCGTGACCGCCCCTACGTGCTGGTCACGCTGCTGAACGCAGTCCTGCTGCTGCGGCTGCCGCTGCTCAGTCTGGCCCTGCCGCTGTGGATCGCCGAGCGTACGGAGGCGCCGGACTGGACGGTGTCGGCGCTCTTCGTCCTCAACACCCTGGCGGTGACGCTCTGCCAGGTCCGCGTGGCCCGGAAGGTGACCGACACCGCGACGGCGACCCGCGCCGTCCGCAGATCGGGACTTGTGATGCTCGCGTCGTGCGCGGTCTTCGCCACGACCGCCCTGTCCGGCCTCTCCGCCTGGTCGGCGCTCGCCGTACTGACCCTTGGGGCGGCGCTCCAGGTCGCCGCGGAGATGCAGCACTCGGCCGGCGCGTGGCAGATCAGCTTCTCCCTCGCACCGCCCGACCGGATCGGCCAGTACCAGGGCTTCTTCGGCTCCGGCATCCCGGTGGCCCGCACGCTGGGCCCGGCCCTCGCCACCACTTTGCTGGTCACCTTCGGCCCGGCGGGCTGGCTGCTCCTCGGAGCGGTCCTCCTGGCCGCCGCGACGGCCATGACCCCCGCGGTCCGCCGCGCGGAGCGCGGACGCCCCGCCGCCTACCGGGCCGGGCGGTACGAAAGGCCCAGCCGGAAGGCGGGACGGTGAGCGGTCGCGCGAACCCCGTTCCTCAGAGCTTGCCTCCCACCAGGACCGTGCGATGGCCACCCAGCGCGCGTGCGAATCGTTCAAGAAAGCCGGGGCTGAAATCGGGCCAGTCCCAGAACTCGAAGCCCAGGTAGCCGAATGCGTAGTAGTCGTCGCCCCAGGCCCACGCGGTCAGGTCACCGGCTCGACCGCAGCGTGGGCACGTAACGGCGGCTCGGCCCGTGTCGTCCCAGGTGTCGATGGCCCTTCCGAAGGGCTCCCAGGCGCCCTCGATCATGTCCCACTCATCGGTGTACAGGTCCACGCGGCCGGCACAGTGAGGGCACACGGCGTACATGGCGTCGCCCTGCCCGCCGTGGAAGACGGTTCGGCCCGTCTCGATCTTGAGTCCGTCGCTGGGCTCCCAGTCCGCTTGGGCCACCGCCTTGGCCCAGAGAGGACCGGGCGGATGTCCCAGCGGGGCGCCGAGAACACAGTCCGTGCGCTCGGCGCGGACTATCCCTTCCCTGACGAGCCAGTCAAGGCCGCGAGCAGCGAGGTCTGCCGCGTCTGCCGGCGTGGCATCCACGTCGACGACGGTCTGAAAGTAGTTTCCCATGAGGCGTGACAGTAGAAGACCCCACCGACAGCACCTGAGCTCTACGGGGGGCGGAGGCCCTCGGCCTGGCAATTCACGACGCTCTGAAGCGGCGGCAGTTGGCGCCGCGCCAGGCAACAGGCTTGCTGCCGCAGGGGGATGAGCCGGGAGGTGGAGTCCCATAGGTTCAGAAGCGCATGACTCCGCGTGGAGCAGCGCGGATTGGGCGAGCCAGTTTGCCCCGGCCGGCCCCCAGGAGAGGCCGGGGTACGTGCGCAACGGAAAATCTGAAGCAATGACCGTGATTGAAAGCCTGTGGGAAGACTCCGAGCTCCCCATCAAGGATGCAGTCCACTTCGCCGACGGGCACTCTTGCGACGTCACCCTCGACCCCGACGTGCCGGGGGGATTCAGGGTGCTCGCTCCCTTCGACCTCAACGAGATGCTGGAGAGGGACCCGTTGTGGGTGTCTTCGGTCGATGGGCTTGCCGCGGTGGACCTGGGCGAGAAGGGGCTGCTGTGGGGCGGCGAGGGTTCCTACGGGTCGGAGGGCTTCATCGCGCGTCTGACCGCTGATCGTGCGCTGATTTGGGCGATGTTCTTCACGGAATCCAACCCGTTTGATCGGATTCAACTGTCCCAGAAGGTCGCTACCTTCAGCTCGACGTCGGGGTCCGAGATCACGGTCCACATCGACGACCCACGAACTCCAGTCCCTGGACCGGCGCCACGTGGCCCCGCCGGGTGCGACGATCGCCGGGTCGAGCATCATGTGCCGCATGCTGCTGACCTTCGGTCCCGACCGCCAGACACGTGAGTTCACGTGCGACTGTTGTGACGCTCCCATTGAGCGGGCGTGGGGCTTCGTCCACGCCGACGGTGCTCCGCACGCCGTGTACTTCGCGAACTGCTACCACCACACCGACCGCGATCACGATGCCTGGATAGACGTCATCTTCGGAACGTGGGGTGAGGGACCTGACCAGTGGAGTGACCACGTCGCCTTCGCCTGCCGCATCGGTCCGGTGGTGGGGCAGACCACGCCTGCCTCCACGCTTGTGACCGCCGGCCTGGCCCACCCCGACGGTCCGCTCTTCGGGCTCAAACTCGATCGCGGGGCCGCCCTGCGGCACCCGCGCTTGAACGAGTTCTGGAAGGTCTCGGACTTCATACTGGAGAACGATCCACTGGTGCGAGGGCACATCTACGGCCACTAGGAGACGAGGCCGGCGGAGTCTGACCTGAGTCATGGTGGTCGGCGGGTGCCCCCGACGCTGTCAGACGTCTTCGCCGGTGGCCTCAAGGTCGTCCATAGCCTGATTGTGGAAGTCGCGCTAGGCCTGGCGGCACGGGGCGGCGAAGTACATGCGTCCAGCCTCAGCGAGTCCGCAGTTCAGGAGGCGCATGGTGACGAACACAGCGTCGGTCCCATGGCAGTTCTGGTCCTTCAGCCACCGCTGCAGCGTGTTGCTGTCGTGCGTCGCTTCCCAGATCGATCGGGCCGATTGGATCACGGCTGCGATGCGGGCCGATCGTTCTGGTCCGATGCCCACCGGCTGCGCCTCCTGGGTCACCGCAGCTTACTGAATCCCTTGTCGGGCCAGGCAGAGGGATGGTGGATGCGCATCGCTCTCGGAGTGCGCCCAGAGGACGTCGACGTGTCGGCGAGCGAGGACGATCAGGGCTTGGACGTGTTTGTCACCTCCTGGGTGAAGCCGGCACGGTACCGACGGGATCGACTCCCGGGTCGTGCCGAGCGGCAAAAGGCTGCCGACGTGCCCGATGATCAGCCATCGGGCACGGAACGGGCACGCGAAGCCTGATCCGGTCTAGACAACAAAGAAGCCCCGGGCCGCTGGCCTGGGGCTTTCTCGTGGAGCGGGTGACGGGAATCGAACCCGCGCTCTGAGCTTGGGAATCACCGGCGCTGTCGGGCGACATTGTGCCGATGACCTGCCTGAACGCCCGCACGACGGCACTGGAGGTCGGCAGGCAACGACCGGCGTTGACCGTGGTTTTCCCTCTGTTCTGGCACGGATCTGGCACAAGCACCGGAAGGCATGTGTCAACTTCCCCGGGAGTCATAGTCCCTACACCATGAGGAGGATCGCCGGGAGCAGCTCGGCCGGCGGTGTCATTGGCCTGTGATTCACTCCCGGTCATGGACGAATGGGAGTTGCTCGCGGCCATTCACGCCCTGGTGGCGCTGGATCAGGGAGATCTGGTGTGCAGCCAGGTCGGTCATGAGGCGGGGCATGTGTGCCTGGCGGCAGATGACGGCATGGACCTGCCTGCCTTCGGCCGGGTACTCAGCGGCCGGTACGGACAGAGGCGCAACCTGGCCATGGACGGGTACGCCGATCCGACACTGACCGAACGAACCGGAGCGCCGCTCCTCGCCCCCTTCGGAGACCTGGTCGTCGAGATGCGCGCATGGACGCACGCCGACCGATGGATCGGCTGCGGCGCGGTCCGGGCCGGCAGCGATGTGAGGCCGGTACTGCTGGTCGCCGAGCGGGCCGCACCGCAGCCGGACGGGCTGACGGAGGATGCTCCCTGGGTGGACCGCGTCGTCGCCGTCACCGGGTGGGAGCGGGAGCGGAGCAACGCGGTCGACTGGGTGACGGTTGAGACCCGTCTCGGGACGGCGCTGCCCAGTGACTACAAGGAACTGGTCGAACGCTTCGGGTACGGCGAATTCGACGACTACCTCGGCCTCCTGATCCCCGACGGGCCGCCCGGCAGCCTCGACCTCGTCGGGACCAACGAGTTCTGGGCTCGATCGGCCGGAGCCGACGGCAGCGGCAGGTGGGAGCCGTACCGCCTGTACCCGGCTCCGGGCGGGTTGCTGCAGTGGGCGAGCACGGAACAGGAGACGTCGTTCTACTGGCTCACCGAGGGCGCCGACCCTGACCGGTGGCCCATCCTCTTGACCGAGGACGACCACTCCGAGTGGGACCGGTTCGACGGCTCGACCGCGGAGTTCATCTATCGCATGCTCACCGACCCGCGGCACCCACACTCGACCGCTCGCTACTTCGACCGTCACTGGTTCATGAGCTACGAGAGCCCAAACCAGGAGGACGATCAGTAGCGCCGTCCGACACCCGCTTTAGGAGCGAGGTTGGGCGATCACAGGCGTGACCTGCGGATTCCCTAGCCTGATCAGGGTCCGGCTGCACTCACCCCTGTGCACCCGGGTTCCCCGTGAGTCCCCGTCCGTTCTGGCACGAGAGTGGCACGGCCCGGGGACCGTGCCACGACTCCTCGATGCGAACTACGGGCACGAAGGTCGCTGAGGTCTGCGGGCCTGGTCAGTCAGCCTTTGAAGATCCAGGGCGTGCACTGACGGTCAGCGTGGTTGCTGTACCCCGCTGCTGTACAGCAATCCGATGCGGCGGTTCAGCGTGGGTCTGTGCCTATCCCCTGCTCGGCTACCGCTGCGGCAAGGGCCAGGATCGCCTCAACCTGGGCGACTGCGATGGCTGTGTCGTACATACGCTTCTTAACCAGGGACTTGGCGTCCAGCGCTTCGAGCAACTCGCGAGCGTAGCTTCCGGCGCGTCGGGCAGTCTGTGGACCTGCCCGGTAAAGCACGACGTTGGGGCCATGATCTTCGAGGCTCGCGCCAAAGTGGCTGGCTAAAGTCGTGGAGCCGACCGCCCCAGCCACGGCGGGTTTCCCCTCCGTCGCCCGCAGCACGTAGCGCGCCGCCGGGCGCGGCCAGCCGGGGCGAAGACAGG
>NZ_JBSGZJ010000106.1:0-18112 GCF_053610925.1 Streptomyces sp. NPDC054847
CGGGGACCGGGGCCGCGGGCCGCCGCCCGGGGCGACCACCCCGAGCCCGGACAATCCGGCCGCCTTCCGGTCGGCTCGAGTCGAACACAAGGAGTGCCGTGGGCGTGAGCCTCAAGGACGTCGCGCAGCGGGCAGGCGTGTCGATCAAGACCGTGTCGAACGTGGTGAACAACTATCCCCATGTCACACCGCACATGCGCGCCAAGGTGCAGCAGGCCATCGACGAACTCGGTTACCGTCCCAACCTCACGGCACGCCATCTGCGCAAGGGGCGCACCGGCATCATCGCCTTCGCCGTTCCCGAACTCGGGAACCCCTACTTCGCGGAGCTGGCCGGCGCCGTCATCGACGCCGCCGCCCGCCACGACTACACGGTGCTCGTCGATCACACCGCCGGCCTGCGCGAGCGGGAGCTGCTGGTCAGTCAGGAGTTCCGGTCGCACGTCATCGACGGACTGATCCTCAGCCCCATTCATCTGGAGACCGAGGATCTGATCGGCCGTCAGGAGACCTCGCCACTGGTGCTGCTGGGGGAGCGGGAGTACGAGGCGCCGTACGACCAGATCGCCATCGACAACGTGGCCGCCGCCCGCACCGCCGTACGGCACCTGCTGGACCTGGGCCGCGAGCGCATCGCCTTCCTCGGCTCACGCACCGACCGCGAGCGCCGGCCCGCCCACCTGCGACTGCGCGGCTGGCGCGAGGAACTCGCAGCCTCCGGCCGGCAACCGGACGAGACGCTCGTCGTCGCCACCGACGGCTACGGGCGCGCCGACGGCGCCGCCGCCATGGCCGCTCTGCTCGACCGGGGCCGGCAGCCGGACGCCGTGTTCGCCTACAACGACCTGATCGCCATGGGAGCGATGCGCACGCTCACCGAACGCGGACTCGCCGTCCCGGACGACGTCGCCGTGGTGGGCTTCGACGACATCGAGGAGAGCCGCTACGGCAGCGTCACACTCACCACCATCTCTCCCGACAAGCAGGCCATCGCCCGGCTGGCCGTGGAGAGTCTTGTCGAACGGCTCGCCGGTCACGTCATGGCTGAGCCGCGCAGGGCGAGACCCGGCTACCGGCTCGTGGTGCGTGAATCGACCGGCCCCGCAGAGGCGCGGGAGGCCGCCCGCGAACCGGTTCATGAAGCCGGCTCCGTACCGGTTCAGGAAGCCGGTCCCGCACCGGCGACGTAGAGAGACCGGAACCCGCCCGACGACGACCCGGAACCCGCCCGACGACGACCCGGAATCCGCCCGTCGGCGACCCGGCATCAGCCCCGCGACGCTCCGGCACGATCCCGGCGACCACCGCGATCCGCCCCCACCGGCCCACCGTGTTCTTTGGGGACACCATCCGCCACGAGGACTCAACATGCCCCGACCCACCGCGCAGCACAGGCCGTTCGGAAGTACACCGAGCGGAGAGGACATCGGCCTGTGGCGACTGGAATCCGGCACAGGCGTGTACGCCGAGGTCCTCACCTACGGCGGCATCCTGCACGCACTCGGCGTGCCCGGCACCGCGGGCGACACCGCCTCCGTGGTCCTCTCCCTGCCCTCCGCCGACCAGTACGCGGAGAAGAGCCCCTACTTCGGCGCCCTCATCGGCCGGTACGCCAACCGCATCGCCCATGGCCGCTTCACCCTCGACGGGGCGACCCATCACGTCCCCGTCAACGACCGCGGGCACGCACTGCACGGCGGTCCGGAAGGCTTCGACACGAAGCTCTGGCACGCCACCCCGCTGGTCGAGTACGACAGGGCGGCGGTGCGGCTCTCGTTGCACAGCCCCGACGGCGAGATGGGCTTTCCCGGCGCGCTCGATGTCACCGTCACCTACGCGCTCGACCCCTCCGGCACCCTCTCCCTGTCCTTCACCGCGGAGACGGACCGGCCCACGGTGGTCAACCTCTGCAACCACGCCTACTTCAACCTCGCCGGAACCGGCGACATCCTGGCCCACACCCTTCAGGTCGACGCCCCCGCGTACCTGCCGGTCCGCGAGGACGGCATCCCGACGGGCCCGGCACTCGACGTCGCGGGCACGCCCTTCGATCTGACGGCACCCGCGCTTCTGGGGGACCGGCTGTCGGCACCGGACGCCCAGATGGAACGGGCCGGGGGCTTCGACCACTGCTGGGTCCTGTCTGCCGCCCCCGCCGGCACTCTGCGGCGCGCCGCCCGGCTCACCGCCCCGGCCGAGGAACGGGTCATGGAGGTGTGGACGACGGAACCAGGACTGCAGGTCTACACCGCCAACCAGCTCAACGGCTCACTCATGGACGGCCACGGACGCAGCCTCGGCCGCCACAGCGCCGTGTGCCTGGAGACCCAGCATTTTCCTGACGCGCCCAACCGTCCTGACTACCCGAGCACCGTCCTGCGCCCCGGCGCGACGCTGACCAGCCGCACCGAGTTCCGCTTCCCGCACCTGCCGACGTGATCCCCCGTCACTGTCGCAGGGCTGCCCGCAGCCACGCCGCCGCGGCGATCAGCAGCAGGCCCTGGGTGCCCACCGTGACCCACCGCCCCCGGCCCGCCCCGAGCCACATGAACAGCAGCGGGCCCCCGAGGATCACCACCGTAGTGGCGGTCAGCGCCGCCGCCGCACCGACTGCCCTCGCCCCCCGGACCGGGGGCCGAGGAACCCGTTGAAGTTCATGAGGAACGTCAGGGCCCAGCACCCGAACCCCGAGCCCAATACCACCAGTACCGTCCCCACGGCCACCGCGAGGTCGACCGCCCAGTGCGCGCCATCCCCATGCGGGAAGTGTGTTCCTGCCGGCACTCGACAGGCGTGAGTACGGGTACTCAACCGCTGCTCCACGAGCGCCCGCCACGGCAACGCACGTCCGTGGTGTCAGGAGATGTCCGCGCCCCGCAGCAGCAGTTGAACCACCGCCAGCGCGGCCACAGCGATCGCGGCCCGGAAAGGCCACTTCCTGTTGCCGTGCCGAACGGCCGTGGCAGCCACCGCCGCACACCCGGCCGTGGCGGCGACGGCCTGTCCGATCACCCCGGGCGTGCCCGGAGGCCCGGCGGTGAGCACGCCGAGAGCCGTCAGCATCACCGCGGGAGCGAGCCACCGGCACGCGGTGGGCCCCATGCGCTGCGGCAGGCCCCGGACACCGGTCGCGAGATCGTCGTCGATGTCCGGGAGGACGTTGACGAGATGTGCCCCGACGCCGAGCACGGCGCTCCCGACCGTCGCCCACCAGGCTGGCCACGGCTGGGACGGCAGTCCCAGCGTGACGAACGCGGGCAGTGAGGCGAACCCGAGGGCGTAGGGGAGCGGGGAGAGCACGGTGCCTTTCAGGAGGAGGTTGTAGGCCCAGCCTCCGGCCACCACTCCGGCCAGGTGCACCGTCGCCGCCGTCACCCCGCTGAGCAGGGACAGCGGCACGCAGAGAGCCAGCGCCACCGCGGCTGCCCTCGCCACCACGTGCTGCGCCAGGGTGCCGGCGGCCACCGGTTTGTCCCGGCGGCCGACCGCGGTGTCCCGCCGTGCGTCGACGGCGTCGTTGCACCACCCGACGGAGAGCTGTCCGGCCAGCACCGCGGCCGCGACGCCCAGCGAACCGACGGGCCCGCGGCCGGCCGACAGGGCCAGCGCGGTGACGAACACCGTCACGGCGACCGTCGCCTCAGGGTGGCACGCACGCAGCAGCACCAGTAGCCGGTGTGTCGCCCGAGGGGAAGTCGCGCAGGGGTATAGAGACACGAGTGCAAGGTAATGACCGGATCGACCGTGAGGAGACATCCCGGTATGCGTGTCCCCGCGCTCGACGAAATGGCCCCCGCCCCCTCCTTCGCGTCGAACCGGACCACCACCGTCGTCGCTGTGCGGACCGCTCTGCCGTCGCACCGGTACGCCCAGAGCGACCTGACCGAGCTGATCGGTGATCTGTGCCTGCCGCCGGGCGAGGACCGGGGCCTGCTGCGCCGCCTGCACCGCTCGGCGGGAGTGCGTACCCGTCACCTCGCCCTGCCCATCGAGCGGTACCCGGGGCTGACCGACTTCGGGCGGTCCAACACCGCGTGGATCGAGGCGGGTCTCGCGCTCGGCGAGGAAGCACTGGTGGGCGCCTTCGAAAGCGCCGGGATCACAGCGGCGGACGTGGACCTCCTGGTCTGCACGTCCATCACCGGAGTCGCCGCTCCGTCGCTCGACGCCCGCCTCGCCGTTCGGACGGGAATGCGGCCGGACGTGAAAAGGATCCCCGTCTTCGGACTGGGATGCGTTGCGGGCGCCGCGGGTCTGGGCCGGATCCACGACTACCTGTGCGGCCATCCGGAGGACACCGCGGTACTCCTCAGCGTCGAACTCTGTTCGCTGACCCTCCAGCAGCGCGACGGATCGCTCGCCAACCTCGTGGCGGGGGCACTCTTCGGGGACGGCGCGGCAGCAGTCGTCGCCCGCGGCGGCCGGGCGGCGGGGCCGGACGCCGGCCGGCCGCGGGTGGTGGCCACGCAGGGCCGGCTGTACCCGGACACCGAACACCTGCTGGGCTGGCAGATCGGCGCCGGCGGCTTCCGCGTCGTCGTCGACGCCGGCATCCCCGACATCGTCCGGGCCCGCCTCGGCCCGGACCTGCGGGCCTTCCTCGCCGCCCACGGCCTCGGCCCGGACGATGTCGGCACCTGGATCTGCCACCCGGGGGGCCCGAAGGTGCTCTCCGCGGTCGCCGACACGCTCGACCTGCCCGAAGGCGCCCTGGAGTCCGCCTGGAAGTCACTGGCGAGCGTGGGGAACCTGTCCTCCGCCTCCGTGCTGAGGCTTCTCGAGGACATCGGCACGACCGGGCGTCCCGCACCGGGGACCTGGGGCGTACTGCTCGCCATGGGCCCCGGGTTCTGCACCGAGTTCGTCCTCCTGCGCTGGTGAGGAAACGCTGATGCTCTGGTACACCGTGCTCGTATCCGCCGTCGCGGCGGAACGCGTCGTGGAACTCGTCGTCGCCAGGCGCAACGCCGCCTGGACCCTGGCCCGTGCCGGCGTCGAGCACGGCCGCGGACACTACCCCGTCATGGTGGCCCTTCACACGGCTCTGCTCACGGGCTGCCTGATCGAGGTGGCGATCGCCGACCGGCCGTTCGTCCCCGCCCTCGGCTGGTCCATGCTGGGCGTCGTCGTGCTGGCCCAGGCACTGCGCTGGTGGTGCATCAGGACCCTCGGCCCCTACTGGAACACCCGTGTCATCGTCGTTCCCGGAGCGCGCCTGGTCCGGGCCGGCCCCTACCGTTTCGCCCGCCACCCGAACTACGTCGCCGTCGTCGCGGAGATCGCGGCCCTGCCACTGGTGCACTCCGCCTGGCTGACGGCCGTCGTGCTCACCGCGGCGAACGCGGTACTGATGGGCGTCCGCGTCCGCTGCGAGAACACCGCCCTCGCCCAGGCCGTGCCGGCATGAGCCCGGCTCACGACCTCCTGGTCGTCGGAGGCGGGCCCGCCGGCCTGGCCACCGCGCTGCACGCCGCGCGGGCGGGCTTCGACGTCGTCGTGGCCGAGCCGCGCACAGCGCCGATCGACAAGGCGTGCGGCGAGGGACTCATGCCGGGCGCGGTACGGGCGCTGCAGGCGCTGGGCCTGAAGGTCCCCGGCCAGCCGATCGCCGGCATCCGTTACGTGCAGGGCACGCGCGCGGTAGAGGCGGCGTTCCGGCAGGGTCACGGCCTCGGCGTGCGCCGCACCAGTCTCCACCTGGCCCTCCATAAGGCGGTCGTCGACGAGGGAGTCCCCGTACTGCCTCTCCGGGTCACAGGCGTGTCCCAGGACGCCACGGGTGTGACCGAGTGCGGCACCGGCCTGCGCGCCAGATGGCTGGTCGCCGCGGACGGCCTCCACTCGCCGGTGAGGCGGTCGCTCGGACTGGTGACCACCTGCCGCGGCACGCCTCGGTACGGATTGCGCCGGCACTACGCGGTGCCGTCGCGGTCCCCGTACGTCGAAGTCCACTGGGGCCCGCACGGGGAGGCCTATGTGACACCGCTCGGCCCCCGGCTCGTGGGCGTCGCCCTGCTGACGTCTCGGCGCTCATCGTTCGGCGCGCAGCTCGCCGGCTTCCCCGAACTCGCCGCCCGGTTCCACGCCGGGGCGGCCGTGACGGACGTCCGCGGCGCGGGCCCGCTGCGGCAGTCGGCCGGCGCCCGCGTCCACGGTCGCGTGCTGCTGGTGGGCGACGCCGCCGGATACATCGACGCGATCACCGGGGAAGGTCTCTCGCTGGCCCTGACGGGCGCCGAAGTGCTGGTCGACCATCTGCGCCGCGGGACGCCCGCCGCCTACGAGTCGGCCTGGCGTGCGGCCACCCGGCGACACAGGTTCCTGACCGAGGGGCTCGTGCGGGCCCGGCAGCAGCCCCTGCTGGCCCGGCTGATCGTTCCCACGGCCAGAAGACTCCCGGGCGTTTTCACCGCCGCGGTGAACGCCCTCGCGTGACCGGATGCCCGCCCCCGCCGCCGTCCCGCAAGTGCTGCGGCCGCGCCATCAGCACCGCGACGTCGTCCTGCGGGCGTACGGGCAGCAGTTGCCGCAGGACGCCGTCACAGAGTTCCTCCAGCGGCTGCTGATCATGGTCCCGCAGCGCATGGGCCAGTCGGCCGAGGCCCTGATCGAGGTCGCGGCCGCGGGTCTCGATGAGGCCGTCGGTGTACAGGACCAGCAGACTGCCCGGAGGCAGCGGGATCCGCTCGGCCCGGAAGTCCTGCCCTCCCGTTCCCAGCGGAGTGCCCGGAGGGCCGTCCAGGTAGGTGATCGCTCCGCCGGGCGACGCGACGGCCGGCGGAGGGTGGCCGGCCCTGGCGATCAGACATCCGCCGGAGACGGGATCGTGGACGGCGTAGACGCAGGTCGCCATCTCGTCCTGTCCCATGTCGGCCACCACGGCGTCGAGCGAGCGGAGTACCTGCGCGGGCGGGATGTCGCTCCGCGCGAGCGTCCGCACCGCGGTGCGCAGCTGCCCCATGACGGCCGCGGCGTGGATGCCGTGGCCCATGACGTCTCCGATGACCAGTCCGGTTCTGCCCCCGGGCAGCGTGATGACGTCGAACCAGTCGCCGCCGACATCGTGTTCGCTGGCGGGCAGATAGCGGCCGGTGAGTTCGAGGCCGCCGACCGTGGGGAGCTCGCTGTTGGTCAGGCTGCGCTGCAGAGTGAGGGCCGCCGCGCGCTGGCGGGTGTACATGAGCGCGTTGTCGATGTTCAGTGCCGCTCGTGCGACCAGTTCGTCGATGAGGACGCAGTCCTGCTCGTCGAAGGGCTCGTGACTGCTGAGCCGCGTCACCACGACGGCTCCGAGCACCTTGCCCCGCGCGACCAGCGGGATCAGCCGCGCCGAGCCGAGGGTCTTGAGGTACGAGCGCAGGTCGTCGGCCCGGGGATCGGTGATCAACGCCGGCACGTCGGAGCGGTACAGATCGGTCGGACGCCCGTCGGCGATGACCCGTTCGTACAGGGATCCTTGCGGAATCCGGGACGTCATGCCGGGCACGAGGTTCGCCGTGGGGGCGGACGGATCCGGGAAGGTGGCGGCCATCCGGCGGACCACACCGTGCGTGGACGCCGCGGACTCATCCGGTTCGATGAGCTCTTCGAGGAGTTGCACGTCGGCCGAGTCGGCGAGCTGGGGCACCAGCACCTGCACCACCTCCTCCGCGGTCTGTCGCAGGTCCAAGGTGGTGCCGATACGGGTACCGGCCTCCGCGAGCAGGGCGAAGCGGCGCCGGGCGCGCTCGGCCTCGATCTCGGCCCGCTGGCCCTCGGTGATGTCGATGAGGGAGGCGATCAGCCCCAGCGTCCGGCCCGAGCCGTCGACCAGCGGAGCGTACGAGCAGGACCAGGTCCGGTCCCGCTCCGGGTCGGCGGCGGTCCGGCCGGTACGGCGGACGTCGACGACCGCGGTGCCCCGGTCCAGAACTTCCCGCATCGTCGATTCGAGTCCCGCGGCGTTGACGCCGGGCACCACTTCCGAGAGCCGTTTGCCCAGATGCTCGGCGGCGGAGACACCGTTCATCCGCGCAAGGGCGTCGTTGACCCGCAGGAAACGCAGATCGGTGCCGAGGGTGGCCAGGCCGATGGGCGACTGGGTGAAGAGACTCTCCAGGGCCGCCAGCGATTCCCGCATACGCAGCACCTGCGAAGTCTCCATGGCGATAAGGAGGGCCCCCGGCTGTCCCTGCGCGTCGGCGGCCGGGACGATCCACATCTCCATGGTCACGCGGTGGCCGTCACGATGGCGCACGGACAGGGTCCCGACCACGGTCTCCCCGGCGTGGACGCGGCGCGTGAGCTGATCGGCCAGGGGGCCGTTGCCCTCGGGCACCAGCAAGGCGGACGCGGGCCGGCCGAGAATGTCCTCGGGCCGGTGCCCGAGCAGGTCCTGGGCGGCCAGGGACCACTCCACGACGCGTCCCTCCGCGTCTTCCCTCCACAGCGCGATCGGAAGCAGTTCGCGGAGCACGCCCGCGTATCCGACAGCGCCTACGGGCGGTACCTGGCCCGCCGACCGGTGAGCGTCCAATATGAGACCTCACTACAAATGGATCATTTAATACCAAATCACCCTATCCGAGACTCCGTGGTCGGGCCCGGCCCGGCACGGGTCCCGCCTTACTCGGGCACGGCGTCGGGGTTCTGTGCGGCGTCCTTGCGGCCCTGCGGTGTCGGCTTCGCGTGGATGTACAGCTGCCGGCGGTCCTCCACCTCGACGTGCCGGGGCAGCGGCAGTTCGAAGCGCACCGGGCGGCCGTGGTCCGCCATCTGCCGCGCGGGGTTGTAGACCCGGTTGAAGCGCCACAGCATCCGGGCGAAGTTCGTCTGGCCCCGGGCCAGGTTGGCCGCCAGGACGCGCCCCGCGCCGAACGCGGTCCGCAGGCCGAGGTGCTTGCGGTTGATCACCGACTGCGTGCGCACCAGCTCGCGGTAGAACTCCTCCAGGGGCAGGGTCGTCGGCACGACCGCGTGCTGGATGTCGAAGAGCCGGTAGTCGCGGGTCGTCAGCTTCCGTGCCTCGGTGTGCCAGATCTCCGTCCCCGGATACGGAGTCATCACGGTGAGGTGGACGATCTCCGGAACAGAAAGGGCGAATTCCCGGACGACCCGGAACCGCTCCCGGTCCCATGCCGGATCGACGATCAGGTTGATGGCGACGGTGATACCGAGCTTCCGCGCCGTCTCGAGGGCGTGGAAGTTCTCATCAGGGCTGATGCGCTTCCGGTAGAGGTCGAGCCCTTCGGCGTCGATCGCCTCCATACCGAGGAACATGTACTTCAGGCCGAGACGTGACCAGCGCTCGAAGATCTCCCTGTTGCGCAGCAGAACATCGGCACGGGTCTCGAGGTAATAGCTCTTGCGGATACGGCGGCGTTCCAGCTCCGCGGCGATCCCGTCGCCGTGTTCGGGACGGATGAAGGCGACGTCGTCGACGATGAAGACGTTCCGCTCCCGGATGCTCGCCATTTCCTCCGCGGCGACCTGCGGAGAAGCCTTTCGGTAACTGCGGCCGTAGAAGGTCCAGGCGGAGCAGAAAGAGCAGTCCCAGGGGCAGCCGCGGGTGAATTCGATGGAGGCGCAGGGGTCGAGCTCGCCGATGAAATAGCGGCGGCGGTGCCGCAGGAGATCGCGCGCGGGGCGAGGGGAGTCGATGCTGTGCAGCATCGCGGGCGCCGGGCCCCGGCCCTCCAGGGTGACCGCCCCGGGCACGGAGGACAGACCGCCGTCGCGGGCGGCGTCGAGGAGCGGCCCGATCGCCGTCTCACCCTCGCCGCGGGCCACCGCGTCCACGGCGCCGTCGGCCTGCTCCAGGACGTCGTCGGCGACGAAGGACACGCTGTGTCCCCCGAAGAAGACGAAGACGCCGGGCAGCCTCCGCTTGGCGTCCTGGGCGATCTCGATCGCCTCGGGAATGTTCGCCAGGTAATTGAGAGAAACGCCGATGGCCTCCGGCCGGAAGGATTCCACAAGGCGCGACAGCGCCGTATGCGACTCGGTCTGCAGGTCGATCACCCGCACCTCATGACCCGATTCCCGTGCCGCACCCGCGACACGCTCGAGACCCAGCGGCTCCAGACGCAGGAAGATCTCCGAATACATGAGCGCGCTCGGATGAATCAACAGCAACCGCATGCCGGCCTCCAATTCGTAGAAGAGGAAAACCCACACCCTTGTGCGAGCACTCCAGGCCTGTCGGTCCACCTCGTGGCCGCGCTGCGGAGTGCGAGACGGTGGCATGAGATGTCGGCAAGCAAACACCTCGTCACATCCGAGTCGCGGGACCTGACGGAGGAGAGCGCCCTTCGTGTCTCGTTTCCGACTCGCATGGCGGCACGTCACGGGCCGGAGTGGGGGCGGCTGCGCATACGGCGGCAGGCGTCCGTGTGAGCGGGAGTTCCTGCACGTCCGTTTCGGACCCGTCATCCGGAGCAGGTGCCGCGCGGCACACACCGGGGCCGACGGGACCGACGAAAGGCGCCGGGGCGATCGGTGCCAGGATGCTTATGGTGCACGGACAGGGCCATGTACGTCGTGACCGCCGTGAGTCGTGGTATCCCCGGGCGGATGACGCAGGATGACGCCGGCCTGACAGCAGGTCCGTAGCCCCCCGGGCTGTTCGTGACCCGTGGGCCAGGACGGAGAAGCGGTCCCCGCCTCCTCACTCGCAAGGTGTCGTTCATCGCGGGCGCCGTCACCACGATGGCCGACCTGACGACGGACGGTGAAGGGGCGTTCCACCACGAACAGCGGTCGTTGGTGGCGGCGCCGCCGGGAGGCAGGCTCACGTGACCAGGGCGGGGCTGCCGCGAGCGGCAGGCCGAGGCATTTCGTCCCCGCGCCCATGGGGCGAACCCGCCATGAGTGCGACGGGAGTTCACCCGCTGAGCTCACCGTGTCAGCTCAGCGGGTGCCGAACGTCCGGCGCCCAGGCGGTCCTTGTGCAGGAGATCAGTGGGGGATGCCGTCGATCAGGTCCCGTGCGCCCTGGCGCAGCAGCGCGACCGCGACGGAGGTGCCCAGGGTGGCGGGGTCGAGGCGCCCGGCCCACTCGTGGGCGTTGAGGATCACCTTGCCGTCGGGGGAGAAGACCTTCGCCCGCAGGGACAGTTCACCGTTCCGCTCGCACCGGGCGTAGCCCGCGATGGGGCTGTTGCAGTGCCCTTGCAGCACATGGAGGAACATGCGCTCGGCCGTGACCTCGCGGTGCGTGCCGGGGTGGCCCAGGTCGCTCACCGTGTCGATCAGCGCCGAGTCGCCCTCCCGGCACTGCAGGGCCAGGACCCCCGCGCCGATCGGCGGGCACATCACCTCGGTCGACAGCGTCTGAGTGATCACGTCCGCCCGCCCGATGCGCTCCAGTCCCGACACGGCCAGGAGCAGCGCGTCCGCGTCGCCCGCGGCCAGCTTCTCCAGGCGCCGGTTGGCGTTGCCCCTCATCGGCACGCACTCCAGGTGCGGGTGCGAGACGGCCAGTTGGGCGGTGCGGCGCACGGACGAGGTGCCGATGCGGGTGCCTTCGGGCAGCTCGTCGAGCGTCAGGCCGCCCGGGTGGATCAGCGCGTCGCGTACGTCGTCGCGCTCCAGGAACGCCGCGAACACCGTTCCCGCCGGCAACGGCCGGTCCGCGGGCACATCCTTGACGCAGTGCACCGCGAGATCGGCCTCGCCCGCGAGCAGAGCGGCGTCGACCTCCTTGGTGAACGCGCCCTTCCCCTCGACGAGGGACAGGTCGCCCATCCATTTGTCGCCGGTGGTCTTGACCGGGACGACCACGGTCGTGATGCCGGGGTGGAGTGATGCCAGCTCGGCGCGGACGCGCTCCACCTGGGCGAGCGCCATGGGGGAGTCGCGGGAGACGATGCGGATCCGGTCAGGGGTGGACATGGCGTCCACGATAGACCGCGGGACAGGGCGCTACGGTCCCGGACACCGACGCGCCCCGTCCCGATACGGTGAGTTGCTGTGCCGCCGGCAGGACGCGGGCCGTCGTCGCCGGTGCAGCCCGGCCGTCGCCCGCCGGTTCGCCCGCTGCGCCCGCCGGATCGCGCGCCTGGGAAGGACCGGCCGGAAGCACGGCCCCGACCCGTCAGCCCTATCGGAACGCGGCGACGTAACGCCGCGACCAGTCGGCGAAGGTACGCGGCGCACGGCCGAGAACACGCTCGACATCGGGGCTGACGCGCTGTTCCGCGCCGGTCGGTTCGCCGAGGATGGCCAGGGTCATCTCCACCACCGGTTCGGGCATGAACCGCAGCATCTCCTCGCGGGCCTCTTCGCGGGTCTGCTCCATGAACCGGACCGGTTCGCCGAGCGCTTCGCCGATCGCCGCGGCCCGCTGCCGGGGCGTGCTCGGCGTGGGTCCCGTCAACTCGTAGATGCGTCCGCCGTGTCCGTCCTCACGCAGCGCCACGGCGGCGACCTCGGCGATGTCGTCCGGGTCGACGGTGGGCAGGCCGACGTCACCGAAGGGTGCGGCGACGCTCCGGTGCGCGCGGACCGTCTCGGCCCAGGCGTACGCGTTGGAGTTGAAGCCACCGGGCCGCAGGATCGTCCACGTCATGCCGGACTCGCGTACGGCGTCCTCGATCGTGCGCCCCGTGTCCCCGTGCGAGGCCGACTGCGGCCTGGTCGCGACTCCTTGGGAGGACAGCAGGACGACCCGGCCGACTCCTCCGGACTTGGCGACGTCCAGGATCTCGTAAGGGTTCAGCAGGTGCGCGCTCGCACCGCCGTTCTGCAGGAACAACGCGTCGGCGCCGTCGAACACGGGGCGCAGGCTCTCCGCGTCGGTCAGGTCCGCCGCCCGGTGCGGGACGGCCTTCGGGACGTCCGCGTCCTTGATGGTCCGGGACGTCGCGGTCACCCGCTCACCGCCGGCCGCGAGGACCTGTACCAGCGAGCGTCCGACATTGCCGGTCGCCCCCGTCACTACGATCATGACAACTCCCCTGTATTTCCAATGTGGTTACCGATGCACGGGCTACGGGCCGGAGTGCCGCCGACCTGTTGTCCGGGCGATGTGGGGACGCTAACACCGGCGGTATAGTAGGTACCTACAGGAAAGTGGCTAACCGATAGGGATGTGTATGGCACGCGAAGCGACCCGGACGCCGCCCGCCGCGTCCGACCCGGAGCTGGCCTGCCCGATCGGGCCGGTCGTCGACATCGTGTTCAGCCGGTGGACCACACCGATCCTGTGGAGCCTGCACACCTACGGGCGGCAGCGATTCGTCGAACTGGAACGGCGGATCGCCAGGATCACCCCGAAGGTGCTGACGCAGCGGCTCAGGCAACTGGAACGCGACGGCCTCGTCGTACGCACCTACCATCCCGAGGTCCCTCCTCGGGTCGAGTACGAGATCAGCGAACTCGGCCGCAGTCTCGCCCCGCTCTTCGCGCACCTGGCCGAATGGGCCGCCGACAACCTGGACAAGGTCGAGCAGGCGCGGCACGACTACGACACCGTTCCGGTCCGCTGATTCACGTGGTCGGCGGCTGTCCCGCCGCCGGGTCCCCCGGATGCCGGGCCGTGTGCGCCGCTGCCCGTTGCCCATCGCGCCGACGACCCGTTACCACGGTGTGTCCGGACCGATGGATGGAGGCGACATGGGGATCCTCGACAGCGCGCGCGTGGCCGTTCGGCTGCCGGCGCAGGACCTGGAGCGAGCGAGGCGCTTCTACTCCGAGAAGCTCGGGCTCGAACCCGTCGACGAGCGCCCGGGCGGGCTCCTCTATCGCTGCGGGGGCGCGGACTTCGCCCTGTTCCGGTCCGCGGGAGCTTCGCCCGGGACCTTCACGCAGATGGCGTTGGAGGTCGACGACCTCCGGGCCGCCATGGACGAGCTCAAGCGGCGCGGCGTGGTGTTCGAAGAAGTCGATCTGCCCGGTCTGAAGACCGTGGACGGCATCGCCGAGGTCCAGGGGAACTATCCGAGCAAGGGCGCGAAGGGCGAGCTCGGGTGCTGGTTCCGTGACAGCGAAGGCAACATGCTGGGACTCGGCCAGCCGGTCCGCTGACGGACCACCGCGCGCACCGCTCGGCGAGGCGGCGACCTGTAGGGGGCCGGTGGTCTGGGTTTCAGGGCTGAGCAGCGAGCCCCGTCCGGTATCCCCGCCATGGACTGCGGACCTGACACGGTGTCGTCTACGTCGAATCGTCATCAGCGACCCCGACCCGTATGGGGCCGGCGCCCATGATCTCGATGATCAGGACGCTCACCAGGCGGGCGACGTGTGGGCATTGAGCGTGTCCCCCGGCCTGGTGGGGAGCTGCGCCAAGGGCTGAGGCGCTGTGACGGTCAATGCCTGTCAGCGAACGTGGTCGCTCTTCGGCCCGATGCCTTCGATCCTGGTCGGAGTTCCCTCCGGGCCGAACGAGTGGTGGAAGGTGAAGGCGTGCGGCGCGGAGCCGTGGTCGTGGAGGTGTTCCAGCCTGGAAACCCCGTCCTGCCAGGTGGGTATCGCGCCGTCGGAGATCCACCAGATCACGTAATTTGGGTGCCCTGTCCTCTCGAACCAGTCGTAACGCCTGTTCAGCGCCTCACGGTGCAGCCCGGTGTAGACGGCGTCGAAGGCGGGGCGCAGGTCGGTCCAGAGTGAGAGGGTCGCGGCCAGGGCGGTGGTTTCCACCGTGTGGCCCTTGCCGTACCAAGTCGGTACGGCGAACTCTCCCCATGCACCCCAGTCCGCCTCGAAGAGCATGCCCCGGTCACCGTCTGCCGCTTCAGCACGCGCGAGGTACCCGGGGTGCCGGCTGATCTTCCGGTAGACGGCCTCACCACTGTCGTAGAGATCGCGCGTGAGAGGTCCGGGATCGGCGAGAGGTGACTTCAGGACGCCGAATGTGTACAGCACAAGATGGGGCATGCGTCTCTCCCTGGTCGGGGTGCCTGGTGTGGACCCGGTTCGGTGGCTTACGCACGGGGCGAGGATCCGTGGGGCGCGATCAACTCGTCCCGTCGCGGGCGGCTCAGCCTGAAGGAAGTCCTGTGCGACCGTGGGCGATCGCCGAAGACCAGGTGAAGGTAGCTGTCTCTGCGGGCCATGTCGAAGTTGCGTTTTCCCCGTCCAAGTGGCCTCTTGCGCCGGTCATTGCGGGTGCTGGGGCGGGCCCGCTCCGCGTCCGCAAGTCCCACTCCACGCGCAGCACAATGCTCCGGGAACCCTGGCAATCGCCTGATTCGCCGGACAGGAACCAGCCGGCCGGGCGGAGCCGGGATCGAAAAGCAACTTCCGTCCTTGACTAAACAATTGCTCTACTAAACCGTTTACTGGACAACGTTGTCAATCCGGTGCACAGTAACGCCCCGGAGTGATGGATCCGCTCCCTCCAGGGAAAGGGCGAACGTGATGGTGTACGGAGCACTGGACATCGGGGGCACGAAGATCGCCGGCGCGGTCGTGGACGAGGAGGGCAGGCTGCTCGTGCGGGCCGAGCGGGCCACCCCCGCCCGGCGGCCGGCCGAAGAGCTGATGGGCGCCGTGACGGCCGTGCTCGACGAGCTGGCCTCACACCGCGCATGGGACGCGCTGTCCTGTCTCGGAATCGCGAGCGCCGGTCCCCTGGACATGGCGGCCGGCACGGTGAGCCCGGTCAACATCCCCGCCTGGCGCCGGTTTCCGCTGGTCGAGCGGGTGGGCGCGCATCCGCGGACGCCGCTCGGTCTCCGTCCCGTACTGGTGGGTGACGCCGTGGCGATGACGGCGGCCGAGCACTGGCTCGGCGCGGCCCGCGGGGTGGACAACGCCCTGTGCATGGTGGTGTCGACCGGCGTCGGCGGCGGACTCGTGCTGAACGGCCGCCTCCACCCCGGGCGTTCGGGGAACGCCGGCCACATAGGCCACATCACCGTGGACCTGGACGGGCCCCTCTGCGCGTGCGGCGCGCCCGGCTGTGTCGAGGGGCTGGCCAGCGGCACCGCCATCGCCGCCCACGCCCGGGCCGCCGGCTGGACCGCCCCGCCCGGTGCGACGCCGGACGCCGCGGCGGTCGCGGCCGCGGCCAGAGCCGGGGACGTCCGTGCGCAAGCGGCGTACGAGCGCGCCGCGCAGGCGCTGGCGGCGGCGATCGCGGCGACGACCGCTCTCGTCGAACTGGACCTGGTGGTGATCGGAGGCGGCGTGGCACAGGCCGGTGACACCCTCTTCGCGCCCCTGCGCCGCCGCATGGCGGACTACGCCGTGCTCGACTTCACCCGTGACGTGCCGATCGTGCCGGCCCGGCTCGCCCTCGACGCCGGGCTCATCGGGGCCGCGGCCGCCGCGTCGGCCGCTGCCGGCCATCCGGCCGTGCAGGTGGCGGCGCCCCACCCGTAAGGGGGTGCGGGCAGTGGCGCGAACGGTGTCCACGGAGCCGGCCGAGATGAACAACTACTAAACTTAACCGGTTTGGCTTCAAGTGTTGTGTCCATGTCTTTCGACGCCTAGCCTCTCTTCCAGTCGCCCGCACGAAAAGACGAACTGCCACCGCTCGACACTGCTTCGACCGGCAAAAGGCGGCAGTCCGTGTGACCTCTTCTTCCCGCCGACCGGTGGGAGCCGCAGTCAATACCCGGTCGGCGGGGACCCTGTCCCGCCCTGCGGCGTATCCCTCGCGATACCTGCCGAATTCCGGACGTGCAGAGTTCCGAATCCGGACTCCGGATGCATTGCGGCAGGGGGACAAGAGCGTCCGAACGACATGACACCTCCGCGCGCCCGGGCCACCGCGCCCGACGCACGCGTGCAACCACGTTGGGAGCAGACCATGAGAAGGAAACTGGCCACCGCGGCGGGAGCGCTGCTGGCCATGGCCGCCACCCTGTTCGCCGCCCCCGCCCCGGCCCACTCGGCGGAGGCGGCGTCCGGGTTCCACATCAGCGAAGGCCGGCTGCTGGACGCCGGCGGCAACGACTTCGTCCTGCGGGGCGTCAACCACGCCCACACCTGGTATCCGAGCCGTACGACCCAGGCGCTCAAGGACATCAAGGCGCTGGGTGCCAACTCCGTACGTGTCGTACTGAGTACGGGCGACCAGTGGACCAGGAACGACGCAGCCGACATCGCGAACGTCGTCGCGCAGTGCAAGGCGAACCGGCTCGTCTGCGTCCTCGAGGCGCACGACACGACCGGGTACGGCGAGGCCGGTGCCGCGGTTCCCCTCTCCCGCGCGGTCGACTACTGGATCGACGTCCAGGCCGCGGTCAAGGGCCAGGAGAAGTACGTCATCCTCAACATCGGCAACGAGCCCTACGGGAACTCCGGATACAGCGCCTGGACATCCGGCACGACCGACGCGATCAAACGGCTGCGCGCCGCCGGATTCGACCACACCCTCATGGTGGACGCGCCGAACTGGGGCCAGGACTGGTCGTTCAGCATGCGGGACAACGCGGCCGGCGTCTTCGCCGCCGACCCCGACCGGAACACCATGTTCTCGATCCACATGTACGGCGTCTTCGACACCGCGACCGAGGTCAGGGACTACCTCAACCGGTTCGTGTCCAACGGACTTCCCATCCTCGTCGGCGAATTCGGCGACGCCCACTCGGACGGCAACCCCGACGAGGACGCCATCATGGCGACGGCCGAGCAGCTCGACGTCGGCTACATGGGCTGGTCGTGGAGCGGCAACGGTGGCGGCGTCGAATACCTCGACATGGCCACCGGCTTCAACGCCTCCCGGCTCAGCCCCTGGGGTCAGCGCATCTTCAACGGCGCCGACGGGATCAAGCAGACCGCACGCGAGGCCGGCGTCTTCACCGGCGGCCCGGCGGCCGGCGGCTGCCAGGTCACGTACCGGCTGAGCGACTGGGGCAGCTCCTTCAACGCCGATGTGACGATCCGCAACACCGGCACCACCGCCGTCAAGGGCTGGCAGCTCGACTTCGCCTTCCCAGGTGACCAGAGGGTCAACTCGGCCTGGAACGCCAAGGTCGTCCAGCAGGGGGCACAGGTCCGTGCCACCCATGAGCCCTGGACCGAGACCGTCCCCGCCGGCGGCAGCGTGAGCTTCGGCCTCAACGGCTCCTCCAGCGGCGCCAACGGGATCCCCGCCGCCTTCACCCTCAACGGCACGCCCTGCGCCAAGGGCTGACGGGACACTCCTCCTGCCGGGCACCGGAACGCTCCAGGGCCCCGACCGGGT
>NZ_JBSGZJ010000107.1:0-18098 GCF_053610925.1 Streptomyces sp. NPDC054847
CGCCGGGACCGGCCCGTTCCTGTCGAGGGAGCTTCCGCCCGGGCCGCCCGGCTCCCGCCGGATGTTTCCGGCGTCAGGCGACCCCGTAGGCCCGGGCGAGTGCGGCCACCGTGGTGGCCATCGCCTCGCGGAGTTCGGCCGGCGCGACGACCTCGACGTCGGTGCCGAGACGCAGCAGCTCACCGCACGCGTGCCCGGTGCTCTCGATCGGGACGACCGCCTCGATCCATCCGTCGTCGTCCGCGGCCGTCGCGGTGGAGTCGACCGACTGCACCACCTCCGGCGGGACGTTGTCGGGCAGGCGCAGGCGTCCTCGCGGGGACAGACGGATGGTGGCCGTGCCGGTGTAGCGGCGGGCCTCGAAGCCGGCGAGGTAGGCCGCCCAGTACGTGCCCAGGTCGAAGTCCGCCGGCCGGTCGAACCGCTCGTCGCTCAGCGTCGCGTCGAGGACCTGGGTGACCCGGTAGGTCGCGGTCCGGCTCCGCCCGGCGGCGGCACGCCACCGCGCGCTGACGGCCTTCTACGGCGGCCCCGTCTGGGCCGAGCACGGCCCCCGGGCGAACGCCACGATGGTCGACTCGGACGACGTCCACCTGCTGCGTCCCCTGTGCCCCGGCACCGGGTTCACCGTCCCGTCGTCCCGGCGGCCCCCGGCCGGCGCTCCGGCGCCGGACCGGTTCGTGACCGCCACCGTCCGGTTCTTCCCTCCGGGCACGGAGGACGGCATCGCACTCGTCCGGGACGGTCTCCTGCCCGTGCTCCACGAGACGGGACCCGCGCCGCTCGCCGTCCGGACCACAGAGACGGCGCCCAACCCGTTCGCCAGGCTGCCGGTCCACACCGGGACCAACGTCGTCGCGGTCTTCTCCTCGTACCCCGACGAGAGCGCCTGTCGCCGGCACGTCGCCGCCGTACGGGCCCATCCCCGCGCGCGGGACGAGGTCCTGCCGGGCATCGAGCGGGAACAGACCGCGGCTCCCCGGACGCTGCGGCTGGCTCCCACCGCCCGCTCGCTCATCTCCTGACCTGCACCGACACGTCGGACACGACGGCTGCCCGCCGGCCCCGTACGGCCGCGACCCGAAGCCACGGCGGAGACCGGTGATTTGCACGATGCCGGGTGCGCGGTCCGCGGCGAGACTGCCTGGGCAGTTTCCGCCCCCTTCCGTACGGAGGTGCAGGTGGAAGCCGCCGTCCCCGCCCGGGCGTTGGCCCGGCGTGCGGGACGCCACCACACCGGGCAACCGTTCCTATTCAGTGAGCAGGAGTGAGTTTTGGACCCAGACCTGTGCGACTGGCGCGTCCCGAACGGTTTTGGACGCACTGGTTGCCCGCTTTCGTTCCGCGTCCGGGGGCACGCATCGTGTGCGTGGTCCGGGGATGCGGGGGCGGGGTTCCTCACGCCCGAGGGCGCCCGGGCCGGCCTGGACGGTCCGATGCCCCGCACGATCGCTCTGGTCGTGCGGGGGCGGTGTCGTCCGTCGCCGGATCGGGTGCCCCTGGGCGCGCCTGCCGATCGCGATGCTCGCCGCATCATGACGGCTGGTCTTGCGGTGGGGGCCGGCCATCGGCTTCTGCCAGTGCTGGGCCCCCCACTTGCTGGTGTAGGCCGGGTCCACGGCGATGATCGTCATACCCGTCCGGTCGGCCATGGAGACGAGCCGGGCACGCAGCCGTCCGGTGGGCATGCCGGAGATCACTTGCCGAAACCGTTTCCTGCCGCCGTGCTTCTCCCTGGTCTTCTCGGCCTGGAAGTCGAGGTCCTCGACCGCGATCGCTCTCACGCCGCAGGCCTTGGCCCAGTGCAGGAGCCGGGTGAGGGCGTGCCGTACCTGGGCGTCGCGGTGTGGGGCGGTGCCGGTCAACTCGTAGAAGAAGCGTCGGGGTTCACCGCACGGGTTGCCGTGGGTGTCCAGCCGCCAGGCGGCGAGGTGGTCGGCATTCATGTCCACCCCGATCACACCCTGGGCGAGGGCGGCTTGGAGCGGCACGGCCTGCGACGGCGGGATCTGCCAGGACGCGGTCAGATACCAGCGTCCGCGTCCGGTGTCGTGGTGGATGCGGTAGGCCACCGCCCGGTTCGCGACCACCCGGTCCGCCCACTCGCTGCCCCGGTGCGCGAAGGAGGCCTTCGTGGCGAGGACGTACCGGCCGTGCGCAGCGTTTGCCAGATGTGCCAGGGGTGCCGGGAGTTTGATCGACACCTCGCCGTCGGGGGTGATGCGGATCGTCTCGTTGCCGAACCTCTTGCCCGACTCACCGTCCGCCGTAAGGAACCAGCGCTCGGCCTCCCACCGCCGGCGCCACTGGGCTGCGGTCAGTCCCGCCTCGGCAAGATGGTGACGGGTACGGGCCAGAACTCTGCCGCCCCGCACCACACGCACCCGACCGGCGTCCCGCTCGGCCCGCACCCGCTCCAGCCGGGTCTCCAGCACCCGCAGGCGCCGGGCCTTGGCATGCCACTCCCGCCGCGAACGGTAACCACCCGCGGCACGCTTCGTGCCCTTGTGTCCGACCGGCAGCGACAACCGATGCCGGATCGTCCTGACACCGGTTTCAAGGCTGTGGATGTGCGCGGCCTGGCCGCGCCGGGCCAGTGCCCACTGATCGTGCGTGGCCTTCGTGATCGACCCCGCCCACCGCGACGACGACACACCCGTCAGGCCGCGCTTCCGGACCGCCCACGACCCGCTGCCGTGCTCCAGGCCGTCCATGCACCGCGCTTTGAGATCCTTCGAGGCCAGCGACCCGAGATGCGCACCCACCAGACGCAACACCTCCTCGTCCCCGGCCGTCAGGCCCTTGAGCCGCGTACGCACTGCCACACCCGAAGGTCCGGTCACCACGAACGGCACCGCCAACTCCCGCAGACCGCCCACAGTGTCCACCCCCTCCGCACCGGACCACACACACCCGCCACCACCCCCAACGACCACAACCCACAAAGGTCACCCATTCGACAAACGAACCCCCATCCGCCCCGCGAGCCCTCACCCACCACAGCCCACAACAACTCACCCGTACACGGCAGAACTCACTCATACGAAGTCAAACAGCAGCAGTTCACGACCCCTGTATGCAGGGTGCCGCATCCAGCCCCTGGGGGGACCTCGCGGGGCCCGGCACGCCCAGCGAGGACTGCCTGTACCTGAACGTCCACACGCCCGCCCAACGGTCCCTCCACAAGCGGCCCGCGTGCCTGGTGGCCGAGCGCGCTGTCCCGCGCCGACGGACCCAAGGGCTGAGCCTCCGGCGCAACGGGCAGGGGCGGCGGCCGTGAAGGATCACGCCGTCCTGCCCGGTACGGTCCGGCTCCGGCGCGGACGTGGTCACGGCGGTCCCGACGGACAGCGAGAGGGAGGCGCCCCCGCGGGTATGGAGGACGCATGCAGACTTTCCTCCCGTTTCCGGACTTCTTGGCATCCGCCGCGGCGCTGGACCTCCGACGGCTCGGCAAACAGCGGGTCGAGGCGTTGCAGGTGCTTCGGGGTCTGACCGTGCCCGGATACGGCTGGCGCAGACACCCGGCTGTCCGGATGTGGGCCGGTTACGAGGAGGCGCTCGTACGGTACGGACTGGACATCTGCCGTGTGTGGACGGCCGAGGGACGCTCCGACACCTGCGCGGTGACTCTGGTCCACGACTTGCGGGTCCGCCACCCCGAAGTCGTGGCCGTGCGGTCGCAGCGGCGTCTCGCGGCGGACGGCGACCTCCCGCCCTGGTTCGGCGACCGGGACTTTCATCGCAGCCACCGGTCGGCCCTGGTGCGGAAGTACCCGGAGTTCTACCGGGACCGGTTCCCGGCGGTGCCCGACGATCTGCCCTATGTCTGGCCGACGTCCGACCGCGACCCGGAGCAGCGCCGGGGCCGCGCCGGGTGACGGCACCGCCCGCGACCTCTGTCGGATCCACCCCGCACGGGTGGCCCCGAGCGGTGCCCGGCCGTGGACCGGCGGGCCTCCGCTCCGGTGCCTATGGTGAGAGAACGGCTCGCCGGACCACGCGGCGCGAACCGCCGCTCCGGTGGCACCTTCCTCACCGAGGAGGACCACGTGAGTGGCTCAGTACGTCCTCTGCAAGGCCGCACCGCCGTCGTGACCGGCGCCGCCCGGGGACTGGGCGCGGCGATGGCCAGGGAGTTCGCCCGGCGCGGAGCCACGGTCGCCCTCCTCGGCCGGGAGGAGTCGGCCCTCGCGGATGTCCGGGAAACGATCCCCGGACCTGCCCGGTGCTGGGAGGTCGACGTGACCGACGACGACGCGATGCGTCGGGTGGCCGCCGACGTACGGGACCGCCTGGGCCCCGCCTCCGTCGTCGTCGCGAACGCCGGAGTGGCCGAAGGCGGTCCCTTCGCGGAGTCCGACCCCGCGCTCTGGCGGCGGGTGATCGAGGTGAACCTCGTCGGGAGTGCCGGCACCGCCCGCGTGTTCCTGGCCGATCTCCGCGCCTCCCGCGGCTACTACCTGCAGATCGCCTCACTCGCTTCGATCGGCGCGTCCCCGCTGATGAGCGCGTACTGCGCCTCCAAGGCCGGCGTCGAGTCGTTCGCCCACTCACTGCGGGCCGAGGTGGCGCACGAGGGCATCGACGTGGGCATCGCCTACCTGAACTGGACCGACACCGACATGATCCGCGACGCGGACGCTCATCCGGTGCTGCGGGAACTGCGGGCGCACATGCCGAGGCCCGCGAGGAAGGTCTATCCGGTCGAGACGGTGGCCGCCCGTATGGTGCGGGCCGTCGAGCGGCGTAGCGCGGCCGTGTACGCCCCGGCCTGGCTCCGTGCCACGCAGGCCGTCCGCGCCGCGATGCCCCCGGTGGTCACCTTCGTGTCGAAGCGGGAACTTCCGCGCCTGCAGCGGAGGACCGCCTTCGAGGCGACGGGACTGCTGGGAGCCGGCGGACGAGCGGACACCGACGGACGCAACCGGGCGGCCGCCCGGACACCGGACCGCTGACCGCAGCCACCGTGGGGCTCCGGGCGGCGGCGCCCTGTCCACGACTGTCTTCTGACCGGTCGCCCGCCGCGGGGACGCCGTGCCCGTGAATGCCGCTGCCGGTGCGGTCGCGATGCGGCGACAGCACCGGCAGGACTCGCCGCCGGACCGGGATCAGGAGGGCGGTATCAGCACGGAGTCGATCAGGTGGACGGTCGCGTTCTTCGTCTTCACGTCACCGCAGACGATCGAGGCCGAGTCGTTCACCTTGAACCGGTCCCCGGACCCGGAAGTCGTCAACTGGCCGCCCTGCATGGTCGTGAAGGTGCCGTTCGGCAGCTTGTCGACCGTCACCTTCTCCTCCACCACGTGGTAGGTGAGCAGGTTCGTCAGTGTGGCCTTGTCGTTGAGAATGGCGTCGAGATCCGCCTTCGGGATCTTCTCGAACGCGTCGTTGGTCGGCGCGAACACCGTGATGTTCTGGGCGTTGTTGAGCGTGTCGACCAGTCCAGCCTTCTCCACGGCCGTCGCGAGCGTGGACAGTTCCGGGTTGCTCGCCGCCGCGGTGGCGACCGGCTGGCCCGCCATTTCGGCGGGGCTGCCCGGACCGCTCGTAGGCAGAGAGGCGCAGGCGGGACCGAACGGCTCGCCCGTACCTTCGGCCTGGGCGACCGGGGCGAGGGCGACGAGGCCGAGGGGAAGCAGGAGGCCGGCGGCACCGGCGAGAGCAGCACTCCTGAAGCGGTTGGTGTTCATAGGATTTCACCTTTGCTGGGGAGGAGCGACGGGCTCTTGCCGCTGCCCGTCACATCAGTCTCTTCGGCCTTTGGACATTCCACGGATGCCTTACGAACGGACTGTTTCCTGACAATTTTCGTCGGCCGCTCCGATCGCCGCATCAGCCGACGAGGGCGCCGCGCACAACACTGCGTCCCGAGTGCGCCGGGTTCCCGTCGTACGCCTGGTCGGAGACCTCCACCACCGGGTACGAAAGCAGGTCGACCCCGTCGGGCACGGGCAGGGTGGCTCGGCCGTCCTGGCCCAGTGCGCCGACGGGGACGAACCGGCTCCCGGAGGGGTCCGTGAGCCACACCTCGAAGTAGCCGTCGGTGTCCGGCAGGGCGTGCACGGTGATCTGCAGCACCCGGCCCTCGTCGGAGCTGTCGGCGAGCAGGACGGTCCCGAAGGCGCTGTGGCCGGGCCGGGGGGCGAGGCGGTGCGGCGCACCCGCGCTCTGCAACGCCTGAGGCCGGCTCTCGTGCGCCTGCCACCATGCGACGCCGCCGCCGGTGGCGAGCCCTACGGCGAGGGCGAGAGCGGCAAGCGCACGGGAGGGACTACGACCGCCCCACAGGGGCCGTCGCGAGGAGGTCCCGGTAGGTGCGGCCCGTGGCTCGCAGGAATCGGCTCCCGGAGGGAGATCAGCGGCCTTCAGTTCACGCCGGATCGAACGCCACACCCGGTCGGGCGGTTTTGTCATCGGATCGCCGGGACCGGCGGAACGCGCGGCGCGAACCACTGCGCGCAGCGCCTCGAGTTCGCGTCGGCACTCCGAGCACACCGCGAGGTGCAGGCGCTGTCCGGCCAAGCGTGCGGAGTTCGCTTCCAGGCCGTGGTCCAGCGCCATCTCGGCCAGGTCGGCGGGGTCGACGTGGTCAGCCACCCGATCCTCCTCCCGCGCTGTTCACCTGAACCGCGCCCCGCCCTGGTCGTGGGGCGGAGGCGGCGGCCTGTGCACACAGAAGGCACACCGCCACTTCGCTCCCGCGCCCGCAGGCGGATGCCACCGGACCCGGCGGACACGGACGAGGCCGGGTTCCTGCCCGAGCCGTGGCCCGGTGCGGCTGTCAGTACCGGAGACGGGCCTCCTCGACACGGCGGCGCAGCAGGTGCATTCCGCGCCGGGCGTGACTCTTCACCGTTCCCAGCGGCATGCCCGTACGCCGCGCGATCTGGACCTGTGTGAGGTCGCCGTAGAAGGCCAGGGCGAGGATCTCCCGTTGCGCCGGAGGCAGTCTGCGCAGCTCGTCCGCGACGAGCACCCGGTCGAGGACCGCCTCCGGGGTCGTCTCCCGCGGTTCCGCGGCCGGCATCCCGGCCGCGGCGGCGCCGGCGATCCGGGCCCTGCGCGTGCGTGCCGCCAGCGCGTCGATGACCTTGCGACGGGTTATGCCGACCAGCCAGGCGCCCAGCGGTCCACGCTCCGGGCGGAAGCCCGCCCGCCCGCGCCATGCCGCGAGGAAGACCTGCTGGGTGACGTCCTCGGCCTCCTTGGCATCACCCAGGGAGCGAGTGGCCATGGTGTGCACCATGGCCCCCCACCTGCGGTAGATCGCGGCGAACGCCTGCTCGTCGCCGAGCCGCAGCCCCTGGGCGAGCCGCTCGGACTCCCTCGTCTCCTCGACGGGTGCGTACAGGGTGCTCGCAGGCACCTTCACCGGCGTTGCACTCATGGTGCGCTCCCTCCGTCGGACCGTGCGTACCGCGGCGGCCCCGATACGGTCCGGTGACCTGGTGGTTCACGCGTTTGCGTGACGGGCCCAGTGTTCGACGCGCGAAACGACGCAAGCAACATGCGTCGTTTGTGCGTCGTATGCTGGCCGTGTGAACCGTACGAACGACTCGCGCCGGGGAACGGACGCCGGTCTCACCACCGGCGCGGTGGCGCGTCGCTTCGGCGTCGCGCCCACCACGCTGCGCTCCTGGGACCAGCGGTACGGCATCGGGCCGGCCGCGCACGAGGGAGGCAGGCACCGGCGGTGGACCGCCGCCGACCTGGCGCTCCTCGAGCGCATGTGCGCCCTCACCAACGCGGGCCTGCCACCGGCCGAGGCCGCTCGCGTCGCTCGCGCGGAGACACCTACCGCGGCGGAGACGAAGTCCCCCGGCGCCGACGGCGGGCCGAGCGTTCCCGGCCCCGACGGTCCGGCCCCGCCGCGTTCCACGGCACGCCGCCGTGCCGGAAGCGGGCTGCAGCTGGGGGACGCCCGGGTGGAGTGCAAAGGGCTCGCCCGCGCGGCGCTGCGCCTCGACTCGCACGCCGTCGACCGCCTGCTGGAAGCGGTGATCGCCGAGCACGGCATCGTGGCGGCATGGACGGAGGTCGTCGTCCCGACGCTGAGGGCCGTCGGCCGCAAATGGGAGAGCTCGGGCGAGAAGTACGTCGAGGTGGAGCACCTGCTGTCGTGGCACGTCTCCAGCGCCCTGCACCGCCGCAGAGCCGTCCCCGACGAAGGCTCGACCGCGGGTCCCGTCGTGCTCGCCTGCGTCCCCGGCGAGAACCACACCCTGCCGCTGGAGGCCCTCGCAGCGGCCCTCGGCGAGCGGGGGCTGCCGGTGCGCATGTTCGGCGCCGCGCTGCCCGCCGAGGCCCTGATCGAGGCGGTCCGCAGAACCGGCCCGAGCGCCGTCGCGCTCTGGGCACAGTCCCGGACGACGGCGAGCCGACCGCTCGCCCAGCACGTCGCGCACATGACCTGGGGCGTGAGGGGGGCACGCCGGCAGCCGGCGGTGCTGACCGTGGGCCCGGGATGGACGGCGCCCCTCGTGCCCGGAACGCTGCACCCGCTCGGGCTCCGTGAGGCGGTGGACACGGTCGCCTCGGTGCTCGGCCGCTGAGCAGGACCCTGTTCGGAGCAGCGTCCCCCACTCCTGACGAGACGGTGCCCCGCCTTCGGTGGTTGCCTGGCGAGAGGCAACCACCGAGCGAGGAGCAGCCGTGACGCCCGAGGCACCTGACTGCTCCGTTCCGGGAACGGCGCCGCAGGACCACGGAACGGAAGGCCGCCGACCAGGCTCGCGGCCGTCCCTCAGAGGGCGGCCGACGACTCAGCGCATCCAAGGACGCCTTCGGGGTGGAAGTGGCGGTGTTCGAGACAGTGGCGACGCCCGGGAGGGGGCCGCATGCTCGGTATCCAGGCAACCGAGGACGACATGGGCGCAACCGGCGGCGAAGGCCGCCCCATCAGAGGCATCTCCTCGGAGCGGCCCGGCCCTCCCGTGGTCGACGCCGTGGAGGCCGTTCTCCGGGATCATCTGGGCGAGCGTCTGGAGGACGCCCGGCGGACCGACGCGGTGTTCGCCGAGGAGGTCGCCGGGCGCGTGCGCGACATCGCCCTGCGCGGCGGCAAGCGTCTTCGGGCCCGGTTCCTCTGGTGGGGGTGGCGGGCCTGCGGCGGCCCGGCCGAGGGCGCGGAGACGGAGAACGTGCTCCGCGTCGCAGCGGCGCTGGAGCTGATCCAGACGTGTGCCGTGGTCCACGACGACGTCATGGACCGCTCACCGACACGCCGCGGCGCCCGCGCCCTCCACGAGGATTTCGCGCAGCAGCACTCCGCGGCAGGCATGTCCGGGTGCCCCGCGTCCTTCGGGACCGCCGGGGCCGTCCTCGCCGGGGATCTGGCCCTCGCCTGGGCCGACGATCTGCTGACCGCCACCGCGCTGGCCTCCGGGCAGGGCGCCCGCCTTCAGCGGGAATGGCGCGCCATGCGGTCGGAGATGGTCGCGGGCCAGTACCTCGACATCCGCGCGGCGGCCACCGGCTCCACGGCGGTGGACCAGGCCGTCCGTATCGCCTGCCTCAAGAGCGCCCTCTACACCGTCGAACGTCCCCTCGCGCTCGGCGCCGCCCTCGCCGGAGCCACCGACCGTACGACGGACGCCCTGCGGTCGGCCGGCCGGCCCGCGGGCATCGCCTTCCAGCTCAGGGACGACCTCCTGGGTGTGTTCGGCGATCCGCGGCGCACGGGCAAGCCTGCCGACGACGACCTGCGGGACAAGAAGCTGACCTACCTGCGCGCCGTCGCCCTGCGGCTGGCGGACGAGTCCGGGCCCGCGGCGGCCGCCGCGGCCCTGAGAGCGCCCGGCCCGACGCTGACGGACGCTCAGGTACGGGACGCACGGGCCGCCCTGGAGAGCACAGGCGCCCGGCGGGTCGTGGAAGCGAGGATCAGCCGGCTGGTCCACCTCAGTGAACGCCGTCTGGCCGCGCTGCCCGGTGACCCCGCCGCGGTCGCGGCGCTCGGCAGTCTGATCCGCACAGCGGCGGGGCCGGCCTCGCCGGACGAGGAGGCCACTCCATGAGAACCGTCCCGGGTCGCACCGACCGCGTGGTCGTCGTCGGTGCCGGGCTGTCCGGCCTCGCCGCCGCGCTCCACCTGCTGGGCAGCGGCCGCCAGGTCACCGTGGTGGAAAGGTCGGACCAGGCCGGCGGCCGGGCGGGGCGCGCGCGGCTGGGCGGCTACCTCCTGGACACGGGTCCGACGGTGTTCACGATGCCGCACCTCGCCGAGGAGGCGTTCGCCGCGGTGGGCGACTCGCTCGCGGACCGGGTCGAGCTCATCGCTCTGCACCCCGCCTACCGGGCGCAGTTCGCCGACGGATCGGGCCTCGACGTGCACACCGACGGCGAGGCGATGGCCGAGGAGGTCCGCGCCTTCGCGGGCCCGGCCGAGGCCGCCGGTTACCGAAGGCTCCGGCACTGGCTGCGATCGCTCTACGAAGCGCAGATGCGACGGTTCATCGACACCAACTTCGACTCGCCCTTCCAGCTGCTGCACCCCGATCTGGCGCGGCTGGCCGCCCTGCGCGGCTTCGGCCGGCTGGACGCGCAGATCGGCCGGTACCTCAAGGACCCCAGACTGCGCAGGGTCTTCTCGTTCCAGTCGCTCTACGCGGGCGTGCCGCCCGCCCGGGCGCTCGCCGCCTACGCCGTCATCGCCTACATGGACACCGTCGCCGGCGTGTACTTCCCCAAGGGCGGCATGCACGCGCTGCCCGTGGCGATGGCGGACGCCGCCCGCGACGCCGGAGCCGAGTTCCGCTACGGCACCGAGGTCACGGGACTCGCCATGTCCGCCGGACGCGTCACCTCCGTGCGCCTCGGCGACGGGGACCGGCTGCCGTGCGACGCTGTGGTCCTCACACCCGATCTTCCCGTCGTCTACCGCCTGTTGGGACGCACACCGCGACGGCCGGTACGGCTGACGCACTCCCCCTCCGCGGTGATCCTCCACGCCGGCACGCGCCGCAGCTGGCCGGGCCTGGACCACCACACCATCTCGTTCGGACACGCCTGGGAGCGGACGTTCGACGAGATCACCCGCACAGGGCGGCTGATGAGCGACCCGTCGCTGCTCATCACCCGGCCCACGGCCAACGAGCCGCGGCTGGCGCCCGAGGGCCGGCATCTGCATTACGTGCTCGCGCCCTGCCCCAACACGACCGTCGGCCCGTCGGCGGACGCATGGCGTTCCCTGGCCCCCCGATACCGCGACAGCATCGTGAGCCTGCTGGAGAAGCGCGGTCTGGACGGGTTCGGCGACGCCATCGAGGAGGAGCGGCTGATCACCCCGGCCGACTGGACGGCCCAGGGGCACGCAGCGGGCACACCGTTCTCCGCGGCCCACACCTTCGCGCAGACCGGCCCGTTCCGGCCGCGCAACCTGGTCGCCGGCGTCGAGAACGCCGTACTGGCGGGCTGCGGAACGACTCCGGGCGTAGGCGTACCCACGGTGCTCGTCAGCGGAAAGCTGGCGGCGTCCCGGATCAGCGGACAGTGAGAGGCGTTCATGACACGACGTGAACTCGACGCGGCGCGGATCTCGGACCCGGGGCTGCGAGCGGCGTACCAGCACTGCCGGCGGCTCAACGCCCGTCACGGCAAGACCTACTTCCTCGCGACCCGGCTGCTGCCGGTCCACCGGCGCCCGGCCGTCCACGCGCTGTACGGCTTCGCACGCTGGGCCGACGACATCGTGGACGACCTGTCCTCCGCCCGCACCCCTGAGGCGCGCGACCGGCAGCTCGCGCGGTTGGAGAGCGAACTCGCTTCGGGGCTGCGCACCGGCCGGAGCAGCGAACCCGTCGTGCGGGCGGTGGCCGACACGGCGAGGTCCTACGACATCCCCCACGAGCACTTCGCGGACTTCGTGGCCTCCATGCGGGACGACCTCACGGTCACCGACTACGCCACCTACGAAAACCTCAGGTCGTACATGCACGGGTCCGCCGCCGTCATCGGCCTGCAGATGCTCCCGGTGCTCGGCACCGTGGTGCCGAAGGAGGTGGCGGCACCGCACGCGGCCGCGCTGGGGGTCGCGTTCCAGCTCACCAACTTCCTGCGGGATGTCGGCGAGGACCTCGACCGCGGGCGGGTCTATCTGCCCGCGGACCTGCTCGCCGCCCACGGTGCCGATCGCGCGCTGCTGGAGTGGAGCCGCGCCACCGGCAGGCCGGACCCCAGGATCCGCGCCGCGCTCGAAGCCGCCGCCGAGCTCACCCGGAGCGTCTACCGGGAGGCACGACCGGGCATCGACATGCTCGAGCCGCGCGCCCGGCCCTGCATCCGGACGGCGTACACGTTGTACGGCGGGATCCTCGACGCCATCGCCGACGACGGCTACGCCGTGGTGCAGCGGCGGTCGGTGGTGCCACGGAGGCGCCGCGCCGCCGTGGCGCTGGACGGACTCGCGCGGATCCTGACGGCGCGCCTGCGCCCACCGCCCCGGCGCTCGCCGCGACACGCCGTCAAGGCGCCGCCGGCCGCGCAGGCACAGAGGTCACCTGCCACGGGACACGGGAGGTACGGAGCATGACGGGGTCCCGGGGACCGCGGCGGTACAGCCTGCCCGTGCGGTCGCGGCGCCGGACCCGCTGGGAACAGCAGGAACCGACATGGCGCGAGGCCAGGCCGTCGCTCATCGCGGACGCGCTGAAGCGCTCGGCGGCAAGGCCGTCCGGCAACTGGTACGTCATCGGCGCCTCGCGGGACGTCGGCGGCGAGGGACACCCGTTCGGGCGGACGATCGGCGGGGTGGAGGTCGTCGCCTGGCGCACCGCCTCGGGCGAGCTGAGGGCCGGGCCGGGCGCCTGTCCGCATCTCGGCGCGCCCCTGCGGGACAGCCGGATCGTGTGCGGGAGCTTGGTCTGCCACTGGCACGGACTGTCCCTGGACGGAGGCCCGTTCGCCGGCTGGGACCCGTACCCCGCCCACGACGACGGCGTGCTCTGCTGGGTGCGTCTCGACGACCTCGGCGGGGAGCCGCCGCTCGACCGGCCGGTGGTGCCGCCGCGTCCGAGCGGCGGCACTGTCGACGCCGTGTTCACCGCCGTGGGCCGCTGCGAGCCGGAGGACGTGGTGGCCAACCGCCTGGACCCGTGGCACGGGTCCTGGTTCCACCCGTACTCCTTCGTGGACCTGACCGTCGTGCGGGTCCCGGACGGCGACGCGGACGAGGACGCGTTCACCGTCGACGTGTCGTTCAAGCTCGCCGGTCGGCTGGTCGTTCCCGTGCGGGCGGAGTTCTCCGCGCCCGAACCGCGCACGGTCGTCATGCGCATCACCGAGGGCGAGGGCGCGACGTCCGTCGTGGAGACGCACGCCACGCCGCTGGGCCCCGGCCCTGACGGCAGTCCGCGTACGGCGGTGATCGAAGCCGTCGTCGCCGTGTCCGACCGGCGCGGGTTCGCCGTGGCACGGGCGGCGGCCCCCGCGCTTCGGCCGCTGATGCGGTGGGCGGCGGGGCGCCTGTGGCGCGACGACCTCGCGTACGCGGAACGGCGCCGGCTGCTGCGCGGCACGGGCCGATTCCCGGGCTGATCCGGTCGGTTCGGCCGCCCTGCCGGTCGCCGGCCCGCTGCCCCTGGACCCGGTGGCTCAGTCGATGTCCGCGAACCGGGCGGCCATGCTCCGGAGCAGTCGCGAACGTCCCCTGCGAGGCACCGTCCACAGCGGGTGACCGGCCGTGCCCCAGCGCGCCAGCAGCGAGTTGGCGGCGAGGAACCCGGTGGTGGCGGCACGCTCCATGAGGGCGACGGGGAGGTCGGTGCGGACCAGGTCGCCGGCCATCGTCAGAGCGGGGTGCGGCGTGCGCACCGTCGGGCGGGACGGGTAGCCGTTGACGGGGAACAGTGGGCAGTCCGCGCGCCATTCGTGGCGGGCGTCGACGACCCGGGCCCCGGCGGTCTCCGGGTAGACCTCGTGAAGCTGCCGCAGCAGTTTCCGTTCGACGGCGTGACGGTCGGCCGACTCGTCGACCGCGTAACCGTGCAGTTCCACGACCGCGCCGCCGGTGCGCCGCGCCCAGCGGCCCGCCTCCTTCTCCCAGCGGTCCAGCACGCTGACGTTGTCCAGGCCGTCGTAGCCGCTGGTGCCGAGGAAGCCGGGCCGGGAGCGGCCCACGGGACGGTCGAGCCACAGCCGGGACACCAGGAAGGGCGGCGCGGTCCGCTGGGCCGCGATCCCGGCCCGCCACGCCGCGTTCCCCAGCCGCGGCGACGCTTCGACCAGTCGCTTCAGGCCCGTCACGTCCAGAGCGAGCACGACGGCGTCGTACTCGGTGGAGGCGCCGCCGGCGTCGACGCTCAGCGCCGTGCCGCCCGACGGACGGACGGAGTCGACGGGCGAGCCGGTCCGGATGTCCACACCCGAGCGTTCGAGGTGGCGGCCCAGTGGCTCCCAGAGCGCCTGCGGGAACGGATCGGCGGGCACGTCGAAGAGCAGTCCCTCCGAGGAGCCGAGGAAATAGATGTGGAACATCAACAGCAGTTCGGCCGCGGACAGTTCCCGCGGATCGGAGAAGAAGCTGCGGGAGAACACCTCGAACGCGAGGTGGTGCGCCGCCGGGGGGAAACCGACCGTGTCGAGGAAGTCCTTTGCGCTGACGGTGTCGAACCGCTCGTACACGTCGGGCACGCGCACGTCGAAGAGAGGGAGGGCGGCGCCCGGCCGCATGGCGGCGAGGTCCCGCCACCCGAAGGTCGGGCTGAGTGCGGCGAACCCGACCGCACTCCACGGTGGTGTGCGGGGCACATGGGCGAAGCTGTCGGTGAGCCCGGAGCGGTGGCGCAAGGGGTAGTCCGGCAGCGGGCGGAGGACGGAGAGCGAGGGGTCCGCACGGCGGAGCAGGCCGCGCAGGTTGTAGTACTGGCGGAAGAAGGCGTGGAAGCCGCGGCTCATCGTCACCCGGCTGCCGTCGGCGAGCTCGGTCCGCCAGCCTGCGAGGCGGCCGCCGAGGCCCGGTCCGCGCTCGTGGAGCGTGACCCTGACGCCCCTCTCGGCCAGCGCCGTCGCGGCTGCCAGTCCGGCGATGCCCGCTCCGACGACCGCTGCCCGTGGTGCCGGTCCGTGGACCCGGCGCAGGCCCGGCGCCGCCGTCAGCACCTGCGCCTTCCGGTCCCGCCCCCTGCGGGGAGCCGCCCCGTCGCGGACGCCGGAGCGGGTCATCGGGCCCCTGCCTTCCCGCGCCCCGGGCCGGATTCGGCGCGACGGCCCAGGAACGTGTGGACGATACCGGTCTGCCATCCGGGGACCGGCAGCACGCGGACGTCCCTGAATCCGGCGGCGCCGAGCCGTGCGGCGAAGGCGGGCACGGTGTCGAACTCCAGCACGCTGCGGTGGAGGTGGCGGTACAGGTCCCTGTCGCCGGTGACGGTGCCGGCCGGGATGATGACCGCCCGGCACACGGCCGACCAGAGAGCCCGGTGTCCGGCCGACCCGCTCAGGGAGTACTCGTGGACCGCGAGTCTGCCGCCGGGGCGCAGAGCCGAGTGGACCGCGGCCAGCACGGCGTCGGGGTCCGCCACGTTCCGGAAGAGGTAGCCGGCGAAGACCGCGTCGAAGGGCCCGGTGACCCCGGCCGCGGTCAGGCGCTCCACCGGCGAATGCACGAAGGTCACACCGGCGGGCCAGCGTTTGGCCGCTGCCCGTTCGAGCATGCCCGCGGAGGCGTCGACGGCGGTGATCCGGGCGAGCGGGGCGGCTCGCAGCAGGGCCGCCGTCGAGGCTCCCGTACCGCAGCCCATGTCGAGGATGTGCCGGCCCGCCCCGCCGCCGGGCAGGCGAAGCCGCCGTGCCGAACGTCTGAGGTCCGCGTGGTAGCCGGCGTTCAGGCCGACGAGTCGGTCGTACCCGGCGGCGGCATGGTCGAAGGCTTCCGCCAGATCCGCGTCGCGCATCAGCGTCATCCGGTGCTCTCTTCGCTTGTGGACGGGAAGGGCTTCCGCGGCAGGAAGGGCAGTTCCACCGCGGTACGGAGCATGGGGCCGACGGGTGTGGCGAAGCCGAGGAGCACGTCCTCCCACAGTGCGCTGCGGCCGTCGAGGAACCGCAGCACCCGTTCGGCGGGCACGCGCCGGAACAACCGGGTGAAGAAGTCCGGGCCGTTGACGCGTCCTGAGTCCAGGGCGCGCAGCATCACGGCGTCCATGGCCAGGGCGCGGCGCCCGTGGGGCGCCGGCAGCCGGGCCTCCTTGCCGTCACGCAGCGCGGCGGCGACGGCCTTGCTCTGCCTCTGGACGGCGGAGAACGTGTAGCCGGTCGCCGGCCTCGTGGCGCCTCCCACGGCGCCGATGCGGTACACGGCGGGGCCGATCCGGCGGGCGAACCGCGCGTCCGTCATCGGGATGACACCCGCTTCGACGGAGCGCACCTCGAACGGCCCGAGGCACAGGATGTCGCGGGTGTACTGCCCGAGGGCCGCCTCGTACTCCGGTTGCGACAGCGGGGTCCTGGAGAACTGGGTGTACTCGACGAGCGCGTCCCTCGGGCCGAGCGGGAGGACGTATCCGAACGCGAGCCCGCGGGCGGGCTGAGGGACCCTGAAGTCCATCAGCTCCACGACCTCCTCGTCGAAGGCCGGAGCCGAGGTGCGGACGAACCAGCCTCTGAAGTGCTGCAGCAGGGTGCTGCGGGCCGGGGGCAGCGACGGGGCGGGGCGGGAGTCGAACAGGTACCGGCCCCGCACCGTGATGCGGTCCCCTCGCGCCGTGACGCACAGGGCTTCCGCACCGCCGGTCACGTTGCGCACCGTCTCCGCTGTCGCCTCCACCAGCCTCACGTGAGGAAGCGCGGCCAGCCGCGATCCGACCAGGGCCTCGAAGGCGTCCGAGCGGAGCATCCGGTAGCGCAGTGATCCGAGTTCGCCCTCGACGACCTCACCGTCCCGGCCACGGACGCGCAGCCGCCGCCAGCACGCGACCTGGACGTCGTCGAAGTCGCCGGGGCCCTCCTGCCAGAAGCACCAGGTGCGCTCCGCCGGACGCAGCGACGGCCTCGACGTGTCCACCAGCGCCACGGGGACGGGGCGGGCGGCGCCGGGCGCCGTCAGCGCATGCGCGAGGGACAGCCCCGCCGCCCCGCCGCCGACGATCACGACGTCCGTGGCGATCCGCGCGTGCCTCATGCGCCCTCCTTGCCGAGGACGTGGGTTCCGTCGGCCTTCGCGGACACCATGTGCGCCTCGCCTGCCATCGCTTCGATCACCGTGTGCACTGCTGCGTCGAGTCTGCCCGGCGGCGGCATCGCGGGCGGTTTTCCCGACACGGCCCGCGTGGCGAAACCCGTGCGACGTGCCTGCCACGCCTCGGCGGCCCGGTGGCCCCTTCTCCCCCGTTCATGGCGAAGCACCCCGGCGATGTCCATGCCCGCTCCTTGTCCGCGACGGGGTCGCGAGCCCGCCGCACCTCGGCACGCTCGGACTTCCGCGTGTCCGGCTTCCCCGGATGCGGACTGTCGCCCGCCGAGCGGGAGCGCTGTGTCGACCGGGCCCTCGATTCCGGCGCGGTGCCGCCGCTGCACGGGCGCGAGGAGTTCCCGGAGGGCGTCGAACTCACGGTCAAGCGCGGCTGGTCCGTCAGCCAGGACGAGATCGACGAGGGCATATGGGCCGTCTCGGCGGCCATCCGGGACGACGACCGCACGGTGGCCGCCCTCTCCCTGTCCTGCCCGGAGTTCCGCCTCGACGACGCCCGCCGCGAGGCCTACACCGGCCGGGCGGTGGCCACCGCGGAGCGGATCTCAGAGGCGTTGCGCGGTGGCGCGGCCGCAGGCCCCGACGCCTGACCACCCGCATTCCCGGTCGCCCCGGCGACGTGAGGCGGGGGGTCGGCCGGCGCTCAGCACCGGCCCCCTCCACCGCCGGGCCACCCCGCGTCGGTCTACGGAGGAGGTACGACAACGGCGGACAGGCCCTTCGCCCACCCACCGCAGGGACTATTTATCCCTTCCATACCGAACGAGTGTGTGACCCTGGTAGATCACGATTCGGGAGGATATCGAGTGAGCGACGAGACGACGAAGGCTGCCCCGCGCAGCCGGAGCGGCCGTGACAGCCGGGACATAGGCATCGACCTGGGTACGGCGAACACCCTGGTGTACATGCG
>NZ_JBSGZJ010000108.1:0-18053 GCF_053610925.1 Streptomyces sp. NPDC054847
CGCCGGGGAGCCGCGGGGGAGCGGCCCGAGAATGCCGGGGCCGGGAACGGCGGAGAGCGGGGCCGGTGGAATCCGGCCCCGCCCTCCGGCGTGACGTTTTTTCAAAAGTGCAGGCAGAGCCGGGGATCAGCTCTCCTCGTGCGCCACCGCACGGCGCGCGTCCGCGTCCAGCACACCCCAGCTGATGAGCTGCTCGGTCAGCACCGACGGCGACTGGTCGTAGATCACGGCCAGCGTGCGAAGGTCGTCCTGGCGGATCGACAGCACCTTGCCGTTGTAGTCGCCGCGCTGCGACTGGATCGTCGCCGCGTACCGCTGGAGCGGGCCGGCCTTCTCCTGGGGGACGTGCGCCAGACGCTCCAGGTCCAGGACGAGCTTCGGCGGCGGCTCGGCGGCACCGCCGGGCGTGGTGCCGGGCAGCAGTTCCTGCACCGGGACGCCGTAGAAGTCCGCCAGCTCGGCGAGACGCTGCACCGTGACGGCACGGTCGCCGCGCTCGTAGGAACCCACGACCACGGCCTTCCAGCGGCCCTGGGACTTCTCTTCGACGCCGTGGAGGGACAGCCCCTGCTGGGTGCGGATGGCGCGGAGCTTGGCCCCGAGCTGTTTTGCGTATTCGCTGGACATATAGCTCCCCGGACGCAGTGACGACGTGCGGCTCCGCCGCGTGGCTGGTAACTCACTGTGAGGTTACGCAGCGTTACTTGGATGAGTCAAGCCGAATGGGTCCGGACCGGTTCCGGCCGGTGGCCGGTGGACCCGGATCAGTGCATCCATCAAGCCCTGGTAACGTTGAGCGCGCAATTCCGACGTCCTTTAAGGTCCGTCCCGTGAGGCGGAGAAGGAGGTCCGTTTCCTATGGACGCTTCCAGTAATTCCGATGCCGCCAGGCCCGTTCTCGAAGGCCCCGACATCGCGCGGGTACTGACCCGTATCGCCCATGAGATCGTCGAGCGCGCCAAGGGCGCGGACGACGTGGTACTCCTCGGCATCCCGACCCGCGGTGTGTATCTGGCCCGCCGGCTCGCGCAGAAGCTCGAAGGCATCACTGGCCGCAAGATCCCGGTCGGCTCCCTCGACATCACCATGTACCGCGACGACCTGCGGCTGAAGCCCGCCCGTGCGCTGGCCCGCACCGAGATCCCCGGTGACGGCATCGACGGGCGCCTCGTCGTCCTCGTCGACGACGTGCTCTTCTCCGGCCGCACCATCCGCGCCGCGCTCGACGCCCTCGGCGACCTCGGCCGGCCCCGGGCCGTGCAGCTCGCCGTCCTGGTCGACCGCGGTCACCGCGAGCTGCCCATCCGCGCCGACTACGTCGGCAAGAACCTCCCCACGTCGCTGCGCGAGACGGTCAAGGTCCAGCTCTCGGAGGAGGACGGCCGCGACACCGTCCTGCTCGGTGTGCGGGAGACCGCCCCCGCCGCGGAGCGCTAGCACCCCCGTACGGCCACCCCTTCGTACGGCGTGCCCTTCCGCGCCCCCGCATGCCTCGCAAACCTCCACAGACCTGGAGAAATCCTCCGATGATGCGTCACCTCATCTCGGCCGCCGACCTCACCCGCGACGAAGCCGTCCTCATCCTCGACACCGCGGAGGAGATGGCCCGGGTCGCCGACCGGCCGATCAAGAAGCTTCCCGCCCTGCGCGGCCGTACCGTCTGCAACCTCTTCTTCGAGGACTCCACCCGCACCCGGATCTCGTTCGAGGCCGCCGAGAAGCGCCTCTCCGCCGACGTCATCAACTTCGCGGCCAAGGGCTCGTCCGTCTCCAAGGGCGAGTCGCTGAAGGACACCGCACAGACCCTGGAGGCGATGGGCGTCGACGCCGTCGTCATCCGGCACGGCGCGTCCGGCGCCCCCTACCGCCTCGCCAACTCAGGCTGGATCGACGCCCCCGTCATCAACGCCGGCGACGGCACCCACCAGCACCCGACCCAGGCCCTGCTCGACGCCTTCACCATGCGCCGCCGCCTCGTCGGCAAGGACGACGGGATCGGGCAGGACCTGGCCGGCAGGCGCATCACGATCGTGGGCGACGTACTGCACAGCCGGGTCGCCCGCTCCAACGTGGACCTGCTGCACACCCTCGGCGCCGAGGTCACCCTCGTCGCCCCGCCGACCCTGGTGCCGGTCGGCGTGGAGACCTGGCCCTGCGAGGTCTCCTACGACCTGGACTCGACCCTGACCAAGTCCGACGCGGTGATGATGCTGCGCGTCCAGCGCGAGCGGATGAACGCCGCGTTCTTCCCCACCGAGCGCGAGTACTCCCGGCGCTACGGCCTGGACGGCGAGCGGATGGCGCGGATGCCGGAGCACGCGATCGTGATGCACCCCGGGCCGATGGTCCGCGGCATGGAGATCACCGCCGAGGTCGCCGACTCGCCCCGCTGCACCGTCGTGGAGCAGGTCGCCAACGGCGTGTCGATCCGCATGGCGGTGCTGTACCTGCTGCTCGGCGGCAACGAGTCCGACGCCCCCACCACGAACACCCGTACCGAGGAGAAGTAAGACGATGAGCAAGACCCTGATCCGCGGTGCGAAGGTACTCGGCGGCGAGCCCCAGGACGTGCTGATCGACGGCGCGACCGTCGAGCGCGTCGGCACCGGCCTCGAGGCCGGGGACGCGACGGTGATCGAGGCCCAGGGGCAGATCCTGCTGCCGGGCCTGGTCGACCTGCACACCCATCTGCGCGAGCCGGGCCGTGAGGACTCCGAGACGGTCCTCACCGGCACCCGCGCGGCGGCGAGCGGCGGCTACACGGCCGTGTTCGCCATGGCCAACACCTTCCCCGTCGCCGACACCGCCGGCGTGGTGGAGCAGGTCTACCGGCTCGGCAAGGAGTCCGGTTACTGCGACGTCCAGCCCATCGGCGCGGTCACCGTCGGCCTCGAGGGCAAGAAGCTCGCCGAGCTCGGCGCCATGCACGAGTCCGCGGCCGGCGTCACCGTCTTCTCCGACGACGGCAAGTGCGTCGACGACGCCGTGATGATGCGGCGCGCGCTGGAGTATGTGAAGGCCTTCGGCGGCGTCATCGCCCAGCATGCCCAGGAGCCCCGCCTCACCGAGGGCGCCCAGATGAACGAGGGCATCGTCTCCGCCGAGCTCGGACTCGGCGGCTGGCCGGCCGTCGCGGAGGAGTCGATCATCGCCCGCGACGTCCTCCTCGCCGAGCACGTCGGCTCCCGCGTCCACATCTGCCACCTCTCCACCGCCGGCTCCGTCGAGATCGTGCGCTGGGCGAAGTCCCGCGGCATCGACGTCACCGCCGAGGTCACCCCGCACCACCTGCTGCTGACCGACGAGCTGGTCCGCTCGTACAACCCGGTCTACAAGGTCAACCCGCCGCTGCGCACCGAGCGCGACGTCATGGCGCTGCGCGAGGCGCTCGCCGACGGCACGATCGACATCGTCGCCACCGACCACGCCCCCCACCCGCACGAGGACAAGGACTGCGAGTGGGCCGCCGCAGCCATGGGCATGGTCGGCCTGGAGACCGCGCTGTCCGTCGTCCAGCAGACGATGGTCGAGACGGGACTGCTCGACTGGGCCGGCGTCGCAGACCGGATGTCCTTCAGGCCCGCGGTCATCGGCGGGGCCAAGGGCCACGGACGGCCCGTCTCGGCTGGTGAGCCCGCGAACCTCACGCTGGTCGATCCGGCATACCGTGGAGCGGTGGACCCCGCGGGCTTCGCCTCCCGCAGCCGCAACACCCCGTACGAGGGCCGTGAGCTGCCGGGACGCGTCACGCACACCTTCCTGCGGGGCCGGGCAACGGTTGTGGACGGGAAGCTGGCGTGACACCTGCACTGATGATTCTGGCCGCCGAGCAGAAGTCGGCGGAGGTGACGGACTGGGCCGCCCGCCTCGGCTGGGTCGTCGGACTGCTGGCCTTCGTCGCCTTCGTCTACTGGCTGATGCGCCAGGGTTGGAAGTGGCGCGGCAGCCTCCAGTCGGACCTGCCGGAGCTGCCCGGCGTGCCCGCGGAGCCCGGTGACACGAAACTGGCCATGACGGGCCGCTACCACGGCTCCACCACCGCCGGGCAGTGGCTCGACCGGATCGTCGCCCACGGACTCGGCACCCGCAGCCGCGTCGAGCTCACGCTCACCGACGCGGGACTGGCCGTGGTACGTCCCGGTGCGCAGGACTTCTTCGTACCGGTCCGGGCGCTGCGCGAGGCCCGCCTCGACAAGGGCATCGCCGGCAAGGTCCTCGCGGAGGGCGGTCTGCTGATCGTCACCTGGGCGCACGGCGACAAGCTGATCGACTCCGGTTTCCGCTCGGACCACGCGGCCGGGCAGAGCGAATGGGTCGACACCCTGACACACATGATCAAGACGACGGAAGGCACCGCACGATGACGACCTCCACCCGGGGAGCCGCCAAAGCTCCCGCCGTACTCGTCCTGGAGGACGGCCGCACCTTCCGCGGCCGTGCTTACGGGGCCGTGGGGGAGACCTTCGGCGAGGCGGTGTTCAACACCGGCATGACGGGCTACCAGGAGACGCTGACCGACCCGTCGTACCACCGCCAGGTCGTGGTCATGACCGCGCCGCACGTCGGCAACACCGGCGTCAACGACGAGGACGACGAGTCGAAGAAGATCTGGGTCGCCGGCTATGTCGTGCGCGACCCCGCCCGCATCCCCTCGAACTGGCGCTCCCGCCGCACCCTCGACGACGAACTGGAGGCCCAGGGCGTCGTCGGCATCAGCGGCATCGACACCCGCGCCCTCACCCGTCACCTGCGTGAGCGGGGCGCGATGCGCGTCGGCATCTTCTCCGGTGACGCCCTCGCGGACGAGGCGACGCTGCTCGCCCGGGTCCTCGAAGCGCCCGAGATGAAGGGCGCCGACCTGTCCGCGGAGGTCGCCACCACCGAGGCGTACGTCGTCCCGGCGATCGGCGAGAAGAAGTTCACCGTCGCCGCGCTCGACCTGGGCATCAAGGGCATGACGCCGCACCGCATGGCGGAGCGCGGCATCGAGGTCCACGTCCTGCCGGCGACCGCCACCGCCGACGACGTGTACGCGGTGAACCCGGACGGCGTCTTCCTCTCCAACGGCCCCGGCGACCCCGCCACCGCCGACCTGACCGTCATCAAGGCGGTGCTGGAGCGCAGGACGCCGCTGTTCGGCATCTGCTTCGGCAACCAGCTGCTCGGCCGCGCGCTCGGCTTCGGCACCTACAAGCTGAAGTACGGCCACCGGGGCATCAACCAGCCCGTGCAGGACCGGACGACCGGCAAGGTCGAGGTCACCGCGCACAACCACGGCTTCGCCGTCGAGGCCCCCCTCGACAAGGTGTCCGACACCCCCTACGGCCGCGCCGAGGTCTCCCACGTCTGCCTCAACGACAACGTGGTGGAGGGCCTCCAGCTGCTCGACCAGCCGGCCTTCAGCGTCCAGTACCACCCGGAGGCGGCCGCGGGCCCGCACGACGCCGCGTACCTCTTCGACCGCTTCACGTCTTTGATGAACACCGCCATGGAGGCCGAGCGTGCCTAAGCGCACCGATATCCAGTCCGTCCTGGTCATCGGCTCCGGCCCGATCGTCATCGGCCAGGCCGCCGAGTTCGACTACTCCGGCACCCAGGCCTGCCGCGTCCTCAAGGCAGAGGGCCTGCGCGTCATCCTGGTGAACTCCAATCCGGCGACGATCATGACCGACCCGGAGATCGCCGACGCCACCTACGTCGAGCCGATCACCCCCGAGTTCGTCGAGAAGATCATCGCCAAGGAGCGCCCCGACGCGCTGCTGCCCACCCTCGGCGGCCAGACCGCGCTCAACACCGCCATCTCCATGCACGAGCAGGGTGTGCTGGAGAAGTACGGCGTCGAGCTGATCGGCGCCAATGTCGAGGCGATCAACAAGGGCGAGGACCGCGACCTGTTCAAGGGCGTCGTCGAGGCCGTCAACGCCAAGATCGGCCACGGCGAGTCGGCCCGCTCGGTCATCTGCCACTCGATGGACGACGTGCTCGAGGGCGTCGACACCCTCGGCGGCTACCCCGTGGTGGTCCGCCCGTCCTTCACCATGGGCGGCGCCGGCTCCGGCTTCGCGCACGACGAGGAGGAGCTGCGCCGTATCGCCGGCCAGGGCCTCACCCTCTCGCCGACCACCGAGGTGCTCCTCGAGGAGTCCATCCTCGGCTGGAAGGAGTACGAGCTGGAGCTGATGCGCGACAAGCACGACAACGTCGTGGTCGTCTGCTCCATCGAGAACTTCGACCCGATGGGCGTGCACACCGGCGACTCGATCACCGTCGCCCCGGCGATGACGCTGACCGACCGCGAGTACCAGCGGCTGCGCGACATCGGCATCGCGATCATCCGCGAGGTCGGCGTCGACACAGGCGGCTGCAACATCCAGTTCGCGGTGAACCCGGACGACGGCCGGATCATCGTCATCGAGATGAACCCGCGTGTCTCCCGGTCCTCCGCCCTCGCGTCCAAGGCCACCGGCTTCCCGATCGCCAAGATCGCCGCGAAGCTCGCCGTCGGCTACACGCTGGACGAGATCCCGAACGACATCACCGAGAAGACCCCGGCCTCCTTCGAGCCGACCCTCGACTACGTCGTCGTCAAGGCGCCGCGATTCGCTTTCGAGAAGTTCCCCTCGGCCGACGCCACCCTCACCACGACCATGAAGTCCGTCGGCGAGGCCATGGCCATCGGCCGTAACTTCACCGAGGCGCTGCAGAAGGCCCTGCGCTCGCTGGAGAAGAAGGGCAGCCAGTTCGCCTTCACCGGTGAGACCGGCGACAAGGACGAGCTGCTGCGGGAGGCGGTCCGTCCCACCGACGGCCGGATCAACACCGTCATGCAGGCCATCCGCGCCGGAGCCACCCCCGAGGAGGTCTTCGACGCGACGAAGATCGACCCGTGGTTCGTCGACCAGCTGTTCCTGATCAAGGAGCACGCGGACGAGCTCGCCGCCGCGGAGAAGCTCGATCCCGAGCTGCTCGCCGACGCCAAGCGCCACGGCTTCTCCGACGCCCAGATCGCCGAGATCCGCGGCCTGCGCGAGGACGTCGTGCGCGAGGTCCGCCACGCGCTCGGCATCCGCCCGGTCTACAAGACGGTCGACACCTGCGCCGCCGAGTTCGCCGCCCGCACCCCGTACTTCTACTCGTCCTACGACGAGGAGTCCGAGGTCGCGCCTCGCTCCAAGCCCGCCGTGATCATCCTCGGCTCCGGTCCGAACCGCATCGGCCAGGGCATCGAGTTCGACTACTCCTGCGTCCACGCCTCCTTCGCGCTGCACGACGCCGGGTACGAGACCGTGATGGTCAACTGCAACCCGGAGACCGTCTCCACGGACTACGACACCTCCGACCGCCTGTACTTCGAGCCGCTGACGCTCGAGGACGTGCTGGAGATCGTGCACGCCGAGTCGCTGGCCGGCCCGATCGCCGGTGTCGTCGTCCAGCTCGGCGGCCAGACCCCGCTGGGCCTCGCCCAGGCGCTCAAGGACAACGGCGTCCCGGTCGTCGGCACCCCGCCGGAGGCCATCCACGCCGCCGAGGACCGCGGCGCCTTCGGCCAGGTGCTCGCCGAGGCCGGGCTGCCCGCGCCGAAGCACGGCACCGCCACCACCTTCGCGGGCGCCAAGGCCATCGCCGACGAGATCGGCTACCCGGTCCTGGTCCGCCCGTCGTACGTGCTCGGCGGCCGCGGCATGGAGATCGTGTACGACGAGGCGCGCCTCGAGGCGTACATCGCCGAGTCCACCGAGATCTCCCCGACCCGCCCGGTGCTGGTCGACCGCTTCCTCGACGACGCCATCGAGATCGACGTCGACGCCCTCTACGACGGCACCGAGCTCTACCTCGGCGGCGTGATGGAGCACATCGAGGAGGCCGGTATCCACTCCGGCGACTCGGCCTGCGCCCTGCCCCCGATCACGCTCGGCGGCTTCGACATCAAGCGGCTGCGCGCCTCCACCGAGGCCATCGCCAAGGGTGTCGGCGTGCGCGGACTGATCAACATCCAGTTCGCGATGGCCGGCGACATCCTCTACGTCCTCGAGGCCAACCCCCGTGCCTCCCGGACCGTGCCCTTCACCTCGAAGGCGACCGCTGTTCCGCTCGCCAAGGCCGCCGCGCGCATCTCGCTCGGCGCCACCGTGGCCGAACTGCGCGAGGAGGGCCTGCTGCCGAAGAACGGCGACGGCGGCACCCTGCCGCTCGACGCGCCGATCTCCGTCAAGGAGGCCGTCATGCCGTGGTCGCGCTTCCGCGACGTGCACGGCCGCGGCGTGGACACGGTCCTCGGCCCGGAGATGCGTTCCACCGGCGAAGTCATGGGCATCGACACGGTCTTCGGCACGGCGTACGCCAAGTCGCAGGCCGGCGCGTACGGCCCGCTGCCCACCAAGGGCCGCGCGTTCGTCTCCGTCGCCAACCGCGACAAGCGCTCGATGATCTTCCCGGCCCGCGAGCTGGTCGCCCACGGCTTCGAGCTGCTTGCCACCTCGGGTACCGCGGAGGTCCTCAAGCGCAACGGCATCAACGCGACCGTCGTGCGCAAGCAGTCGGAGGGCGAGGGGCCGGCCGGTGAGAAGACCATCGTCCAGCTGATCCACGACGGCGAGGTCGACCTCATCGTCAACACCCCCTACGGCACGGGCGGCCGCCTCGACGGCTACGAGATCCGCACCGCCGCCGTCGCCCGGGGCGTCCCGTGCCTGACGACGGTGCAGGCGCTCGCCGCCGCCGTCCAGGGCATCGACGCGCTCAACCGCGGTGACGTCGGCGTCCGTTCACTGCAGGAACACGCGGAACACCTGACCGCGGCCCGCGACTAGCAACGACGAGGGGGACACCGGAAACGGTGTCCCCCTCCTCATGAGGACACCACTTCCCATGTACAAGTTCTTCTTCGATCTGGTCTTCAAGCGGATGGACCCGGAGCAGGCCCACCATCTGGCCTTCCGCTGGATCCGGCTCGCGGTCCGCGTCCCCGTCCTGCGCACCTTCGCCGCCGCGGCCCTGGCGCCCCGCTACAAGGAACTGCGCACCGAGGCGCTCGGCCTGCGGATGCACGGCCCCTTCGGTCTCGCGGCCGGCTTCGACAAGAACGCCGTCGCCATCGACGGCATGTCGATGCTCGGCTTCGACCACGTCGAGATCGGCACGGTCACCGCGCAGCCCCAGCCCGGCAACCCCAAGAAGCGCCTCTTCCGGCTCGTCGCCGACCGCGCCCTGATCAACCGGATGGGCTTCAACAACGACGGCTCGGCCGCCGTCGCCGAGCGGCTCGCGGCCCGCCGCGAAATCTTCCGCACGGTCGTCGGCGTCAACATCGGCAAGACCAAGGTCGTCCCCGAGGAGGAGGCGGTCGCCGACTACGTGACCTCCACCGAGCGCCTGGCCGCCCACGCCGACTACCTCGTCGTCAACGTCTCCTCGCCGAACACCCCCGGCCTGCGCAACCTCCAGGCCACCGAGTCGCTGCGCCCGCTGCTGACCGCCGTGCGCGAGGCCGCCGACCGGACGGTGACGGACCGCCGCGTCCCGCTGCTCGTCAAGATCGCCCCCGACCTCGCGGACGAGGACGTCGACGCCGTCGCCGACCTCGCCCTCGAGCTGGGCCTGGACGGCATCATCGCCACCAACACCACCATCGCGCGGGAGGGCCTCGGCCTGAGGTCCCCGGCCGAGCTGGTCAAGGAGACCGGCGGGCTGTCCGGCAGGCCCGTCAAGGAGCGCTCCCTGGAGGTCCTGCGCCGCCTCTACGCCCGTGTGGGCGACCGCATCACCCTCGTCGGCGTCGGCGGCATCGAGAACGCCGAGGACGCCTGGCAGCGCATCCTCGCCGGCGCCACCCTCGTCCAGGGCTACAGCGCCTTCATCTACGAGGGCCCCTGCTACGCCCGCGCCATCCACAAGGGCCTCGCCGCGCGCCTCGCCGCGAGCCCGTACGCCACCCTCGCCGAGGCCGTCGGCGCCGAGACGCGAAAGGCCGCTTCATGACCCTCCCGGAAACCTTCGGCGCGCGGCTGCGCCACGCCATGGACACCCGCGGCCCGCTGTGCGTCGGCATCGACCCGCACGCCTCGCTGCTCACCGCGTGGGGACTGAACGACGACGTCGACGGCCTCGAGCGGTTCACCCGCACCACGGTCGAGGCGCTGGCCGACCGGGTCGCCGTCCTCAAGCCGCAGTCCGCGTTCTTCGAGCGCTTCGGCTCGCGCGGCATCGCCGTGCTGGAGAAGGCCGTGGCGGAGGCGCGCGCGGCCGGTGCGCTGGTGCTGATGGACGCCAAGCGGGGCGACATCGGCTCCACCATGGGCGCGTACGCGGAGACCTACCTCCGTAAGGACTCCCCGCTGTTCTCCGACGCCGTCACCGTCTCCCCGTACCTGGGCTTCGGATCGCTGCGCCCGGCCCTGGACCAGGCCGTGCTGAGCGGCTGCGGTGTGTTCGTCCTGGCGCTCACCTCCAACCCGGAGGGCGCGGAGGTACAGCGCTCGACCGCGGCCGGCGGGAAGTCGCTGGCCCAGGTGATGCTCGACCACATGGCCGCCGAGAACGCCGGTGCGCAGCCGCTCGGACCGGTCGGCGCGGTCGTGGGCGCGACGCTCGGCGACGCGGGCGTGGACCTCGACATCAACGGGCCGCTGCTGGCCCCCGGCATCGGCGCCCAGGGCGCGACGCCGGCGGACCTTCCCGGTGTCTTCGGCGCGGCCGTCCGCAATGTGGTGCCGAGCGTGAGCCGTGGTGTCCTTCGGCACGGACCGGACGTGTCGGGGCTGCGTGACGCGGCCGCGCGATTCGCCGATGAGATCCGCGCGGCGGTCGCCTCGGTGTGACGGCCACCGGCGCGCCCGTCGCGGAAGCTCTCCGTGCATGCGCCGTCGGCTCTGTGTAACGCCGTCACCAGCGGCGGACGCGCGGAAGGGGTCCTTCAGGGCCGTCGGTCACCCCTCGCGGGGCGGTCGAGGAGCGGCGGCAGGGAGCGTCGGGAAGATTCTTTGACAGTTTCTTCACGCAAATCCCGGTTGTTTTGCCTGAATTGTCCTGGTCGGTCGATGCTGACCAGGACTTTTCGTCTGTTCTCGCTGACTGGAGCGGCCATGGCCGCTAGTCTCCGTCGAAGAGAACGTGCAGGGCAGAAGCACTGCGTTGCTCGTTGCTCCCCCTGGTGTGGGGCGACTAGGTTCCTCACCGGTCCGTATCCGACAGTTCGACATCCGAGGTGACGTAGGCGTGGCTCTTCCGCCCCTTACCCCTGAACAGCGCGCAGCCGCGCTCGAAAAGGCCGCCGCGGCTCGCCGGGAGCGGGCCGAGGTCAAGAATCGACTCAAGCACTCCGGCGCCTCCCTCCACGAGGTCATCAAGCAGGGCCAGGAGAACGACGTCATCGGCAAGATGAAGGTCTCCGCCCTCCTCGAGTCCCTGCCGGGCGTGGGCAAGGTCCGCGCCAAGCAGATCATGGAGAGGCTCGGCATCTCCGAGAGCCGCCGGGTCCGTGGTCTCGGCTCCAACCAGATCGCCTCCCTCGAGCGCGAGTTCGGCGGCGGCGCCGCCTGACGTCCCGGGCACTCCCGGGAGGCTGGAATAATCGCTGCATGGCAGCAGAGGTACGTCCGCGGCTGACCGTGCTCTCCGGCCCCTCCGGGGTCGGCAAGAGCACGGTCGTCGCTCATATGCGCAAGGTCCACCCCGAGGTCTGGCTCTCGGTGTCGGCAACCACGAGGAAGCCGCGTCCCGGCGAGAAGCACGGCGTCCAGTACTTCTTCGTCAGTGACGAGGAGTTCGACAAGCTGGTCGCCAACGGCGAGCTGCTGGAGTGGGCCGAGTTCGCGGGCAACCGCTACGGCACGCCCCGTCGCGCGGTCCTCGACCGCCTGGAGGCGGGCGAGCCGGTGCTGCTGGAGATCGATCTCCAGGGCGCCCGGCAGGTGAAGGAGTCCATGCCGGACTCCCGGCTGGTCTTCCTCGCGCCGCCGAGCTGGGAGGAGTTGGTCCGCCGCCTCACCGGGCGCGGCACCGAGTCCCCCGAAGTCATCGAGCGCCGGCTCACGGTCGCCAAGGTGGAGCTGGCGGCCGAGTCGGAGTTCGACACCACCCTGGTCAACACCTCCGTCGAGGACGTGGCCCGTGAGCTGCTAGCCTTGATGGCAGTTGTTTGATCTTTTGTCCGATCTTTCTGCAAGTTCTTCGGAAGGCATAGCGTGTCCTCTTCCATCACCGCGCCCGAGGGCATCATCAACCCTCCGATCGACGAGCTGCTCGAGGCGACCGACTCGAAGTACAGCCTCGTGATCTACGCCGCCAAGCGCGCGCGTCAGATCAACGCGTACTACTCGCAGCTCGGTGAGGGCCTGCTCGAGTACGTCGGGCCGCTCGTGGACACCCACGTCCACGAGAAGCCGCTCTCGATCGCCCTGCGTGAGATCAACGCGGGTCTGCTGACCTCCGAGGCCATCGAGGGCCCGGCTCAGTAAGCGCGGCACATCTCTTCCCACAGGCCCGGCGGACTGTCCGCCGGGCCTGTGGTGTGCATCGAGGGCGATGCGAGACGCTCGTACGTGAGTGATGCAGCATGAGGACGTAACGATCCGAGCCCAACGACCGGTGGGCACCAGTGGAGGGCGGGAGACGCGGTGGTGGACTCAGTGGACGGCTCGGTGGACGCGGCGGTCAGGCCGAAGGTGGTTCTCGGCGTGAGCGGTGGCATCGCCGCCTACAAGGCGTGCGAGCTGCTGCGCAGGCTCACGGAATCCGGCCACGAGGTCCGGGTCGTGCCGACGGCGTCGGCACTTCAGTTCGTCGGTGCGCCGACCTGGTCCGCACTCTCCGGGCAGCCCGTCCACACCGACGTCTGGTCGGACGTCCACGAGGTCCCGCACGTACGCATCGGCCAGCACGCCGACCTCGTCGTCGTCGCGCCCGCCACCGCGGACATGCTCGCCAAGGCCGCCCACGGCCTCGCCGACGACCTCCTCACCAACACCCTGCTCACCGCCCGCTGTCCGGTCGTCTTCGCCCCGGCGATGCACACCGAGATGTGGGAGCACCCCGCCACCCAGGAGAATGTCGCCACCCTGCGCCGCCGCGGCGCCGTCGTGATCGAGCCCGCCGTGGGCCGGCTCACCGGCGTCGACACCGGCAAGGGCCGGCTGCCCGACCCCGGCGAGATCTTCGAGATCTGCCGCCGCGTCCTCGCCCGGGGTGTCGAGAGGCCCGACCTGGCCGGCCGCCACGTCGTCGTCAGCGCGGGCGGCACCCGCGAACCCCTCGACCCGGTCCGCTACCTCGGCAACCGCTCCTCCGGCAAGCAGGGCTACGCGCTCGCCCGCACCGCGGCAGCCCGCGGCGCCCGCGTCACCCTCGTCGAGGCGAACACCGGGATGCCGGACCCGGCAGGCGTCGACGTCGTCCGTGTCGGCACGGCGGTGCAGCTGCGCGAGGCCGTGCTCAAGGCGGCCGCGGACGCCGATGCCGTCGTCATGGCGGCAGCCGTCGCGGACTTCCGCCCCGCCGCCTACGCCGAGGGGAAGATCAAGAAGAAGGACGGCGTGGAGGCCCCCGTCGTCACGCTGGTGCGCAACCCCGACATCCTCGCCGAGATCTCCGCGGACCGGGCCCGCCCCGGTCAGGTGATCGTCGGCTTCGCGGCGGAGACCGACGACGTACTGGCCAACGGCCGCGACAAGCTGCGCCGCAAGGGGTGCGACCTGCTCGTCGTCAACGAGGTGGGGGAGCACAGGACCTTCGGCGCGGAGGTCAACGAGGCCGTCGTGCTGTCCGCGGACGGCGGCGAGACGCCGGTGCCGCACGGCCCCAAGGAAGCCCTCGCCGACACGGTCTGGGACCTCGTCGTGCCCCGGCTCGCCTGACGTCCCTCCCGCACCGTCAGGCAGGCGCCGCGAAGCCCCCGTGAACACCGGGCGACACGGGGGCGACGGGCCGACCACGGAAACCTGTGAAATGTGGCGAATCGCTCACCACCAGGCGCTATCGTCGTACCGTCTCGGTCGTGATCCCAGGTCAGCGGACTCCCAGCCTGCGAGACGGGTTGTCCGGTCCCGGAGCGCGACCGATAAACTGGTCGCGGAACGTCGCGGGGCGCAGCCCCCTGCCGGTCCGTCAATGATCAGCCAGCAGCCGCTGCAACCCCAGGGAGCGATGTGTCCCGCCGTCTCTTCACCTCGGAGTCCGTGACCGAGGGTCACCCCGACAAGATCGCCGACCAGATCAGCGACACGATTCTCGACGCCCTCCTTCGGGAGGACCCCACTTCCCGGGTAGCCGTGGAGACCTTGATCACCACCGGCCTGGTGCACGTCGCCGGCGAAGTGACCACCAAGGCGTACGCCGACATCCCCACGCTCGTGCGCAGCAAGATCCTCGAGATCGGCTACGACTCCTCGAAGAAGGGCTTCGACGGGGCCTCCTGCGGCGTCTCCGTCTCCATCGGCGCACAGTCCCCGGACATCGCGCAGGGCGTCGACACCGCGTACGAGAAGCGCGTCGAGGGCGACGAGGACGAGCTCGACAAGCAGGGCGCCGGCGACCAGGGCCTGATGTTCGGTTACGCCTGCGACGAGACGCCCGAGCTGATGCCGCTGCCGATCCACCTGGCGCACCGGCTCTCCCGCCGCCTCTCCGAGGTCCGCAAGAACGGCACCATCCCCTACCTGCGCCCGGACGGGAAGACCCAGGTCACCATCGAGTACGACGGCGACAAGGCCGTCCGCCTCGACACCGTGGTCGTCTCCTCGCAGCACGCCTCGGACATCGACCTGGACTCGCTGCTCGCCCCGGACATCCGTGAGTTCGTCGTCGAGCACGTCCTGAAGCAGCTCGTCGAGGACGGCATCAAGCTCGACACCGACGGCTACCGCCTGCTCGTGAACCCGACCGGCCGCTTCGAGATCGGCGGCCCGATGGGCGACGCCGGTCTGACCGGCCGCAAGATCATCATCGACACGTACGGCGGCATGGCCCGCCACGGCGGCGGCGCCTTCTCGGGCAAGGACCCGTCCAAGGTCGACCGCTCCGCCGCCTACGCCATGCGCTGGGTCGCCAAGAACGTCGTGGCCGCCGGTCTCGCCGCGCGCTGCGAGGTCCAGGTCGCCTACGCCATCGGCAAGGCCGAGCCCGTCGGTCTGTTCGTCGAGACCTTCGGCACCGCGACCGTCGACGTCGAGAAGATCGAGCAGGCCATCGCCCAGGTCTTCGACCTGCGCCCCGCCGCGATCATCCGCGACCTCGACCTGCTGCGCCCGATCTACGCCCAGACCGCGGCGTACGGGCACTTCGGGCGCGAGCTGCCCGACTTCACGTGGGAGCGCACGGACCGCGTGGACGCGCTGCGCACGGCGGCGGGCCTGTAAAGCGGCCCGTACACGGCTCGACGAAGGGCCCCGGACCGTTCTCGGTCCGGGGCTCCTCTCGTGCCATGGGTCTCGTGCCCCGGGGCTCGTGCCGTGTGTGCGCCGCATGACTCCCGCGGCGTGGACAGGTGCGGTGCCGGGCCCGCGGCGCTGTCAGTGGTCTCTGGCAGGATTTGGCTGTGAGCAGCGAGGACAAGCAGCCTTCCGAGCCCGTCGGTGACGGGCCGGAGCAGCTTGCGCTCATCCGCGAGAGCGTCCGCAAGGCCAAGGTTCCCAAGGCGAAACCACGCACCTGGCGCGGAGCCGCGCTCGCCAAGGACCTCCCCGTCGCCCGCGTCATGGTCAACAAGGGTGCCCTCCACCTCGACCAGTTCTTCGACTACGCCGTCCCCGAGGAGCTCGACGCCGAGGCCAGGCCCGGAGTGCGGGTGCGGGTGCGCTTCGGCGCCGGAGCACACCGCGTCCGCGGCGGACGCCGCGAAGGCGGCGGCCTGATCGACGGCTTCCTCATCGAGCGGCGCGCCGAATCCGACTACCAGGGAGCGCTCGCCGCACTCGCCTACGTCGTCTCTCCGGAGCCGGTCCTCAGCCCCGAGATCCTCGCCCTCGCCCGCGCCGTCGCCGACCGGTACGCGGGCAGCCTCGCCGACGTGCTCCAGCTCGCCGTGCCCCCGAGGAACGGCCGGGCCGAGGCCGCCCCCTCCCCGGAGCCGCTGCCTCCGCCCCCCGCGCCCGCCCCCGCCACCTGGCAGCGGTACGCGCGGGGCCCGGCATTCATCGAGTCCCTCGCGGCCGGCGGATCGCCACGCGCCGTGTGGACCGCACTGCCCGGACCGCACTGGCCCGACGAACTCGCCCGCGCCGTCGCCGCGACCCTCGCGTCCGGGCGCGGCGCCCTCGTCGTCGTCCCCGACGGCCGGCGCGCCGCCCGCGTGGACACCGCGCTCACCGCCCTGCTCGGCGAAGGGCGCCACGCACTCCTGACCGCCGAATCCGGTCCCGAGAAGCGGTACCGGCAATGGCTCGCCGTCCGCCGCGGCTCCGTCCGCGCGGCCGTCGGCACCCGGGCCGCCATGTTCGCCCCCGTGCAGGACCTCGGGCTCGTCGTGGTCTGGGACGACGGTGACTCCAGCCACAGCGACGACCGCGCCCCCTTCCCGCACGTCCGGGAAGTCCTCGAACTGCGGGCCACCCACGACCGGTGCGGATTCCTGCTCGGCAGCACCAGCTGCACCGTCGAAGCCGCCCAGCTCGTCGAGAGCGGCTGGGCGGCGCCGCTCGTCGCCGACCGGGCCCAGGTCCGGGCCGTCGCCCCCGCCGTACGGACGGTCGGCGACCACGACCTGGCCCGGGACGAGGCCGCCCGCGCGGCACGCCTGCCGAGCATCGCCTGGCAGGCGGTCAGGGACGGGCTCGCCGACGGGCCCGTCCTCGTCCAGGTCCCGCGGCGCGGCTACGTCCCGAGGCTCGCCTGCGAGCGCTGCCGCACGCCCGCCCGCTGCCGCCACTGCGCCGGACCCCTCGAAGCGCCCGACGAACGCGACCTGCGGTGCGGCTGGTGCGGGCGCACGGAGTCCCAATGGCACTGCGGCGCCTGCGGGGCCACCCGGCTGCGGGCGCAGATCGTCGGCGCCCGGCGCACCGCCGAAGAACTCGGCCGCGCGTTTCCGGCCGTGCCGGTCCGGACCTCCGGACGCGACCACATCCTCGACAGCGTCCCCGCGCGCCCCGCGCTCGTCGTCTCCACGCCCGGCGCGGAGCCCGTCGCCGACGGCGGATACGCGGCAGCGGCGCTCCTCGACGGCTGGGCCATGCTCGGCCGGCCCGACCTGCGCGCCGGCGAGGAAGCGCTGCGCCGCTGGATCGCCGCGGCCGCGCTCGTACGGCCCCGGACGGACGGCGGAGTGGTCGTCGTCGTCGCAGAACCGACCCTGCGGCCCGTGCAGGCACTCGTCCGCTGGGACCCGGCCGGGCACGCGCTGCGAGAACTCGCGGAACGGGCCGAGCTCGGCTTTCCGCCCGTGTCGCGGATGGCGGAGGTCGTCGGGGCGACGCCGGCCGTGACGGCGTTCCTCGCGGACGTGGAGCTGCCCCCGGACGCGGAGATCCTCGGGCCCGTCCCGCTTCCGGTCCCGGAGCGCCCCGGTGCGCGCCGGCCCGACACGCCCGCCGGGACCGCCCGGGCCCTGCTCCGGGTGCCGCCGGGCAGCGGGGCGGCGCTGGCGGCCGCGCTCAAGTCGGCGCAGGCGGCGCGCCTGGCACGGGGCGGCCAGGACCAGGTCCGCATCCGCATCGACCCGCCGGACATCGGCTGACGCCGGCAGGGGCCGCGTCTCGGGCGTGGCCCGGTGCGGGTACGTGTCGCCCCTGGCGGAGCTTCGGCCCGGTGTCGCTACGTGTCGCCCTGCGTGGTGCGGGGCCGACTCGGGGCGCCCCTTGCGGGGCGGGGCTGCGCCGGTGGTGGGTGCCGGGTGTCGGGGCCTCCGGAGGGAGTGGCCGGGATGGCTGTCCTCACCGCGCTTCGCGCGAGTTGCGACGCTTTACTTCCGGACACCCCTCCTACGACCCCGCCGCCCTCGCGTCCGGTGCCGCCCGTACCGGCCGGTGGTCGCTTGCACGCGGGGCGACGGTCCGGCCTCTGGGGCGGGAGCCCGTGGACTGCTCGCGGCGCGAAGCTGCCGTCCTTGGGGTTCGGGGGCGTCA
>NZ_JBSGZJ010000109.1:0-17916 GCF_053610925.1 Streptomyces sp. NPDC054847
CCTCCCCCACGGGGCACGGCGACCGCCTTATTGTTCGAGCATGACGACGAGGTACGCGGCACTGCTCCGCGGGATCAACGTGGGTGCGGGCAAGCAGGTCCCCATGGCGCGACTGCGGGGGCTCATCGGCGACTTGGGCCACGGCGATGTCGCGACCTATCTCCAGAGCGGCAACGCCGTCTTCAGCAGCGAGGAGAAGGACGAGGACGCGCTCGCCGCCGGCCTGGAGCAGGCGATCGAGGAGGCGTTCGGCTTCCATGTCGACGTCCTGGTGCGCGACGGGCGGTATCTGAAGGCGGTCGCCGACGCCTGCCCGTTCCCCGCCGCCTCGCTCCAGGGCAAGCAACTCCACGTCACGTACTTCTCCGAGCGGGTCGCTCCCGACCGGTTCGCACCCGTCGACGCCGCGGCCTACCTGCCGGAGGAGTTCCGGCTGGGCGACCGCGCACTGTATCTGTACGCGCCGGAAGGCCTCGGCCGCTCCAAGCTCGCGGCGGCGCTCGCCAGGCCGGGGCTGCTCAAGGGCGTCGTCGCCACCAGCCGCAACTGGAACACCGTCGTCAAACTGGTGGAGATGACCCGCGACTGACCCCGCGCCGGAGCCGGCGCCGGGCGGACTCCGACAAGACCCCTGAATCGCGAACCTCGACGTGGCGCAATGCGGAAAAGGCTGTACCGGCGGTCGTCCGGGGAATCGGTCGCGGCTGGTACGACCGGGTGGACACGGCCAGTTGGAGTCCTGCGTACTTGGGGGCCGTTCCCAAGGAAGGCGCCACATGCAATGGCGTCATCTTCCCTGTCGTACCGGAGCAACTCAGGGCCTTCGCGCGACGTGAATCCGGGTACCGGATCATGCGGATCCCGTCGCGCGACATTTCCATGCTGGACGGGAGTAAGAGCCCTCCGGTCGGCACCGTGTAGGTATTTCGCCAACGTCGCCCAGCGTTCTCCGAGCGAGCGCTTCCCCATCGTCCATTCCTGTGTGGACGCCCGGGCCTAACCAGCGACCGCCGCCGCGTCGGCGACTCCAGGGGCAGTCGGCTTCGCGGCAGCGGGCGGCGTGCGGTAGGCGCGAAGTGGCGCGTTGGTCGCGGACACGGCGGCGATCGCCAGGATGGCGGACAGCCCGCCGAAGACCAGGGAGAAGGAGGCGGAGGTGGCCGACGCCAACAGGCCACCACGGAAGTTGCCGAGTTCGGGGCCCGCGACACCGATGACGTGTTCCACCGAGGAGACCCGCCCCCGGTACGCGTCCGGTGTCTCCAATTGGACCAGGGCACCGCGGGTGACGACGGACACGGTGTCGGCAGCGCCCGCCACGGCCAGACAGCCGAGCGCCAGCCACAACGGCCCCGCCAGGCCGAAACAGGCCAGCGCCAGGCCCCAGACACCGGCCGCGGAGAGCTGCACCAGGCCGGCACGGCGCCGGCGCGTCACCGTCCCGGAGAGCAGACCGGCCGTGATCCCTCCGACAGCGACGGCCGAGAGGAACAGACCGAGGGTCTGCGGGTTTCCCCCGAAGCGGATCTCGTTGACCAGCGGGAAGAGCGCGATGGGCATGGCGAGCAGCGTCGCGGACAGGTCGGTGGCCATCGAGCCCCACAGCGTCGGGCGGCGCAGGACGATCCGCCAACCGCCACGCTCCGGCCGGCGCCTGCCGCCTGCCGCGTCGGCGCCTTCGGGCCGCATGGCAGGCAGGCGGATCACCGCGAGCATCGAGACGGCCACGGCCACGGCCTGGATCGCGTATGCGGCAGGGAAGTCCCAGCGAGCGATGATCAGCCCGGCCGTCGCGGGACCGATCAGCATCGCTGCTTGAAAGGACAGGTTGGTCAGCGCAAGACCGGCAGCGACCTGGTCGCCCGGCAACAGCCGGACCGGGAAGGTGCGCCGGGCAGGAGCTCCGAGAGCGCTGCAGCTCGTCCCCACGGCCACCAGGGCGAACAGCGGCAGCACGTTGCGGTTGTCCGCCATGGCCAGGGCACACAGCCCCGCGGCGGCCAGCAGTTGGCCCACGGTGGTGGCCCGTACCACCGCACGGCGGTCGAAGGTGTCGGCCAACGTGCCGCCGAGCAGCCCGAACAGCACCATCGGCAGGCCGGTGACGAGGCCGATGGCGCCGGTGCCCACCGGGCTGCCGGTCAGGTCCCAGACCTGGGCCAGCACCGCCACGTTGGCCATCTGCCCGCCGAGTTGAGAGGCGGAGGTGCCGATCCACAGGTCGCGGAACGACTGACTGCTGCGCAGCGGGCGGATGTCGAGGAACCGGACACGGACACGTCCCTTCATCGCGGTGGCTCGACGAGGTGGTCGAGGATCCGCTGCCGCATCGACCGGTGTTCCAGTGCCCGCCGTACCTCCTCGACAACGGTGGTCATCGCGTACGGGATCTCGCTGTCCAGCTCGGCGACCGTCTTGTGGGTGGCGCGCCACTCCGCCTCCAGGACCGGCACCAGCGATCGGCCGCGCTCTGTCAGGTCGATTCGCCGGGTGCGGGCGTCGGGCCCCGGCTCGGAGGTGACGAGATCCTCCTTGCGCATGGCGGCGACGGTCTGGCTGATCGCGGAGTGCGAGCGGTTCAGGGACTTCGCAAGCTCGCGAATGGTCAGTGGTCCGGTGTGGGCGAGCCGGATCAGCGGATAGGCGAATCTGGGCCTCACCCCCACGATGCCGCGCTCGACGTAGAGCTGCTCGATCTCCGCGTCCATGGCGGCCAGGAGTTCGTGCAGGGAGTGCCAGGGATCGGGAAGTGCCGTGGGATCGGAGGATGTCACAGCGCTAATATAACAGTGCTGCGATAAATTGGGCCCGACCAAGCAGCGCTGTCACACTCCAGGGAGCGGCGAAGGCCCGGGCGCCGGTTCGGTCAGGCGGTGGCCGCCAAGAGGTGCTGAACCCCCGCCTCGTCGTAGCGGCGCAGCAGCAGCCGCGCCAGCTCCGGCGAGTCGCCCAGCACGTCCGCCACCACGTCCGCCTCCGCGGCGCCCGCCGCGATGCGGTCGGGCAGCCGGCCGGGAGCGATCACGTACGGGGCCACGGCCACCCGCGCGCAGCCGTCGGCCCGCAGCGCGCGGACCGCGTCCTCGGTACGGGGAAGGGATGCGGAGGCGAACGCAGGCCGCACGGCGCACCAACCGGTGTGCCGCAGCTCCCGCGCTGTGTGAGCGATCACTGCGATCGCCTCCGGGTCTGTGGAGCCCGCGGCGGCCAGCACCAGGCCCGTCGAGCTCATGTCCGCCGGCGTGAGACCCGCCTCGTACAGCCGCCGCTGGACGGAGGCCAGCAGCAGCGGCGACGGGCCGAGGACCTCCGCCTGGCGGATCCGCAGCGCCGGAGGCGCCTGACGCAGGACCGCCGGGATGTCGGCCTTGGCGTGGAAGGCGCGGGTCAGCAGCAGCGGCAGCGCCACCACGTCCCGGACCCCCTCGGCCGCCAGCCGGCCGAGGACCTGCGGCACCGCCGGGGCGTTGAAGTCGAGGAACGCCGTCTCCACCCGCAGCCCCGGCCGCAGCGAGGACACCCGCCGGGTCAGGGCGTGGACGGTCGCCGCGTGCCGCGGGTCACGGCTGCCATGCGCGACGACAAGGAGGACAGGGCTGTGCATCGGCGGTCAGCTCCTGACGAGAAGACCGCGGCTGCGCAGGATCCACCGCTCCAGCGGACTGAAGACCAGCAGGTCGATCGCGATACCGACGATCAGGATCAGGAGGATGGCGAGGAACACACCCGGCATGTCGGCGTTGTTGCGGCCGTTCTCCAGCAACTGGCCGAGCCCGAGCCCCAGATCGGGGGAGGAGGCGATGATCTCCGCCGCCATCAGCGACCGCCAGGAGAACGCCCAGCCCTGCTTCAGCCCCGCCACGTAGCCCGGCAGCGCCGCCGGCATCACGATGTGCCAGGTGCCCCGCAGCCCGGTCGCGCCGAGCGTGCGGCCCGCCCGGAGGAACAGCGGCGGCACCTGGTCCACGCCGGAGACCAGGCCGTTGGCGATCGAGGGGACCGCGCCCAGCAGGATGACGGCGAACATCATCGAGTCGTTCAGGCCGAGCCAGATCACGGCGGGCGGCACCCAGGCGACCGACGGCAGCGACTGGAGCCCGGACAGGACCGGACCGATCGCCGCGCGCACGAACCTCACCCGCGACACCAGCAGGCCGAGCGGTGTGCCGATGGCGAGCGCCAGCAGGAAGCCCAGCAGACCGCGGGAGACGCTGGTCCAGATGACCTCGAACAACGTGCCCTGAAGCCACATGTCGGACAGGCCGTCCCACACCGTGGACGGCGCGGGCAGCTTGTAGTCCGGGGCGACCTCCGCCCACACGAGCCCCTGCCAGGCCACCAGCACCAGCGCCACGGCGGTGACCGGCGGCAGGACCTTCTTCAGCAGCACCTCGCGCACCGGCGTGCGGTTCACCTGCACCGCGTCGAGCGCGTCGAGGCCCGCCTCGAGACCCGCCAGATCGTCGGACCTCGCCGCGCCCTTCCCGGTGGCCGTTCCGGTCGTGTCAGTGCTGGCCATGTCGGCGGATCTCCCCACGCAGTTCTTCGGTGATCTCGACGGACAGCTCCGCCACGGCGGGGTCCTCGATGCGTCGCGGCTGGTCGATGTCCACGGTCCACTCCCGCGCCACCCGTCCCGGCCGCGACGACAGCAGCACCACCCGCTGGGCGAGGCGCACCGCCTCGCGGACGTTGTGCGTGACGAACAGGACCGAGACGTTCGTCTCCCGCCAGATACGGGTGAGCTCGTCGTGCAGCACATCGCGGGTGATGGCGTCGAGCGCCGCGAACGGCTCGTCCATCAGCAGCAGCTGGCTGTCCTGCGCCAGGGCCCGCGCCATCGCGACCCGCTGCCGCATACCGCCGGACAGCTCGTGCACCCGCTTGCCGAACGCGCCGCCGAGCCGCACCAGCTCCAGCAGCCGCTCCGCCTCCTCGCGCCGGGCGCCCTTCGGCACCCCGCGCAGCCGCAGCGCGAGCTCGATGTTCTTGCCCGCGGTCAGCCACGGGAACAGCGCGTGCTCCTGGAACATCAGGGCCGGCCGCCCGCCGGGGGTCTCGATGGACCCCACGGTCGGCCGGTCGAGTCCCGCGACCAGGTTCAGCAGCGTCGACTTGCCGCAGCCCGAGGCTCCCAGAAGGGTGACGAACTCGCCCGGCGCGACATCGAGCGTGATGTCGTCCAGGACGAGCTGCGGCCCGGTGGGCCCGTTGAAGGACTTGGAGACATGCCCGATGCGAGCCGCGTACTCGTGCTCGACACCGACGCGGTCCTCGGCCTTGGCGATGGCAGTGGCCATGGTCGTCACCTCCTGGGAAAGTCGGATGCTTTACGGGTCACTTGACGCCGAGTCCGGCGTCGGCGACCTCGGGCCGGCCCTCGGCCGCGAGGACCTTGTTCAGCGGCTTCAGGTCGTAGATCCCGGCGAGGTCGGGCTGCTGGAGCAGGCCCGTCCGCACCGCGTGCTCCGCCTGCGCGTCGAGGGTGGCGGCCAGCGGGTCGTCGGTGAAGCGGATCGACTTCCACGCCGGGTCGATGACCTCGGGCGGCAGCGGCTTGCCGGTCAGCTCCTGGAGCTTCGCGTTCGCCGCTTCCTTCGCCTTGTCGGGGTTGGCGTTGATCCAGGCGTTCGTCCTCACCGTGCCGCGCAGCACCGCCTCGACGACGTCCGGGTGCTCGTCGAGGAACGTCTGCGACACGATGATGTTCGTGATCACGAACTTCTTGTCCGGCCACAGGTCCGACTCGTCCAGCAGCACCTTCGCGCCGTCGCTCACCAGCTTCGACGCGGTCGGCTCCGGCACCCAGGCGCCGTCGACCGAGCCGGACAGATAGGCGTTCGGGGTGACCTTGTTCTCGGTGCGGACCACGGAGACGTCGCCCTTGCCGGTCTCCGCGTCGACCTTCCAGCCCTGCTCCGCGATCCAGTTGAGGAACGCGACGTCCTGGGTGTTGCCGTGCTGCGGGGTGGCGATCCGCTTGCCCTTGAGGTCCCCGAGGCTCTTGATCTTCTTCGGGTTCACCACCAGCTTCACCCCGCCGGAGGCGGAGCCGCCGATGATCCGCAGGCTTTCGCCCTTGGACTTCACATAGCCGTTGATCGCCGGCGAGGGACCGATGAAGCCGATGTCGATGGACCCGGCGTTGAGCGCCTCGATCTCCGAGGGACCGGCGTTGAAGGTCGAGGCCGACACCTTGGTGCCGCCCAGTTCCTTCTGGATGATGCCCTGCTGGTCACCGACCAGGGCGGTGGCGTGGGTGAGGTTCGGGAAGTACCCGATCCTCACGGTGTCGAGACCGCCGGTCTTCTCGCCCTTGGCGGCGGGAGCGACCGAGTCGTCCTTGGCCTGGGAGCCGTAGCCGCAGGCCGTCAGGACGACGGCGATCAGCGGCACGGCGGCGGCGGCGAAGCCGCGCCTCAGGAAGGTACGGGTGGCTGGCACGGGAGGATTTCCTCTCGTAGGCCCGGTCTCACGTCATGTGCGACGCTGCCGGGTCGTCGGCGGACAAGCGGGGTCTTCGGCGGTACGGGGTGCGGGCGCGCATGCGGTGCGCGTACGTCATCGCGCACATCGCGCCACCCCGCCCGTACCCGCGCCGAGCGCCCCGCTGCCGACGCGGCCGCCCTCCTTGGCGAAGGTCGAGAAGATGTCGGTCATCGTCAGAAGTCCCAGCCCTCGTCGTCCACGGCGGGAGCCGTGTCCTCGGCGGCGAACGCGTCCCCGGCCATGCCGGCGGCGAGCGTGGTGCCGTCGGCCGGGTCGATCAGCAGGAACGAGCCGGTGCGGCGGGAGTGGGCGTACGAGTCGAGGGCCAGCGGCTCCGCGGTGCGGACCTTGACGCGGCCGATGTCGTTCGCGACGAGCCGGCCGGGCTCAGGGTGCTGGGAGAGGTCGTCGAGGGTGAGCCTGGAGGGGATCTCCTTGACGATCGCCTTGACCGTGCGGGTGGTGTGCTTGAGCAGCACCCGCTGGCCGACGGTGAGCGGCTCGTCCGCGACGTGGCAGACGGTCGCCTCGATGTCCTGCGTGGTGGCGGGCGCGTCGTCGCTCGGGACGATGAGGTCGCCGCGGGAGACGTCGATGTCGTCCTCCAGCAGCAGCGTGACGGACTGCGGCGTCCAGGCCACGTCCACGGACCGGCCCAGCAGGTCGATCCCGGAGATCTTCGACGTGCGGCCGGAGGGCAGCACGGTCACCGACTCACCGACGCGGAAGGTGCCGGCGGCGATCTGCCCCGCGTAGCCGCGGTAGTCGGGGTGCTCGGCGGTCTGCGGACGGATCACGTACTGCACGGGCAGCCGGGCGTGGCAGGACGTCAGGTCGTGGCTGACGGGGACGGTCTCGAGGTGCTCGAGCACGGTCGGCCCGCCGTACCAGTCCATGTTCGCGGACGGGTCCACCACGTTGTCGCCGGCCAGCGCCGAGATCGGGATGGCGGTGATCTCCGGGACGCCCAGGGAGGCGGCGTACGCGGTGAACTCCTCGGCGATCTTCGCGAAGACGGACTCCGCGTAGTCCACGAGGTCCATCTTGTTGACGGCGAGCACCACATGCGGAACGCGCAGCAGCGCGGCGACCGCGGCGTGGCGGCGGGTCTGCTCGACGACGCCGTTACGGGCGTCCACCAGCACGACCGCGAGCTCCGCCGTCGACGCGCCGGTGACCATGTTGCGGGTGTACTGCACATGGCCCGGGGTGTCGGCGAGGATGAACCGCCGCCGCGGGGTGGCGAAGTAGCGGTACGCCACGTCGATGGTGATGCCCTGCTCGCGCTCGGCCCGCAGGCCGTCGGTGAGCAGCGCCAGGTCGGGGGTCTCCTGGCCGCGGCTGCGGGAAGCGTGCTCGACGGCCTCGAGCTGGTCGGCCAGCACCGACTTGGAGTCGTGCAGCAGCCGCCCGACCAGGGTGGACTTGCCGTCGTCGACGGACCCGGCGGTGGCGAAACGCAGCAGGGTGGTGGCGGAGAGCTGTTCGGCCAGCTGCTCGGTGGGGCTGGTCATCTTTAGAAGTACCCTTCGCGCTTGCGGTCTTCCATCGCGGCCTCTGACAGCTTGTCGTCGGCGCGGGTCGCGCCCCGCTCGGTGAGCCGGGAGGCGGCGATCTCGGCGATCACGGCGTCCAGCGTGGTGGCGTCGGAGTCGACGGCGCCGGTGCAGGACATGTCGCCGACGGTGCGGTAGCGGACCAGCCGCTTCTCCGGCGTCTCCGTGTCCTTGGGGCCGCCCCACTCGCCGGCGGTCAGCCACATGCCGGACCGCTTGAACACCTCACGCTCGTGCGCGAAGTAGATCTGGGGGAGTTCGATCTTCTCCCGCTGGATGTACTGCCACACGTCCAGCTCGGTCCAGTTGGACAGCGGGAAGACCCGCACATGCTCGCCGGGCGCGTGGCGGCCGTTGTAGAGCTGCCACAGCTCCGGCCGCTGACGGCGCGGGTCCCATTGCGAGAACTCGTCGCGCAGGGAGAACACCCGCTCCTTGGCGCGCGCCTTCTCCTCGTCGCGCCGGCCGCCGCCGAACACCGCGTCGAAACGGTGCTGCTGGATGGCCTCCGTCAGCGGCACGGTCTGCAGCGGGTTGCGGGTGCCGTCGGGCCGCTCGCGCAGCTTGCCGGCGTCGATGTACTCCTGCACCGAGGCGACGTGCAGCCGCAGCCCGTGCCGGGCGACGGTGCGGTCCCGGTACTCGAGCACCTCGGGGAAGTTGTGACCGGTGTCCACGTGCAGCAGCGAGAACGGCACCGGCGCCGGCGCGAACGCCTTCAGCGCCAGGTGCAGCATGACGATCGAGTCCTTGCCGCCGGAGAAGAGGATCACCGGCCGCTCGAACTCGCCCGCCACCTCGCGGAAGATGTGCACGGCCTCCGACTCGAGAGCGTCCAGGTGGGAGAGCGCGTACGGGCTGTCGGTGCCCTCGTGGACAGTGGCGACGGTCGTCATGCGGTGACCCCTTTCGTGATCCCCCAGAGCTGACGCCTGGGAGGTGCCCCCATCTCGGCCTGCACGGCGCGAAGGTGCGGGAATCGCGGTCGGCTGCGGCCCGGCTGCCGCGCTTGCGTCGCTCACAGCAGGCCCCGCTCGCCGAGCAGTGCGTGGAGCGCCGCTGCGGACTCCTGCACGGTCTGGTTGTGCGACTCGATCCGCAGATCGGGCGACTCGGGCTCCTCGTACGGGTCGTCGACACCGGTCAGCCCGCTGATCTCACCCGCGGCCTGCTTCGCGTACAGGCCCTTCACGTCGCGTACCGAGCAGACCTCGACCGGAGTGGCGACGTGCACCTCCAGATAGGGCGTGCCCTCGCTCAGGTGGCGCTTACGCACCGCGTCCCGGCTGTCCGCGTACGGGGCGATGACCGGCACCAGGACCTTCACACCGTTGGACGCCAGCAGTTCGGCGACGAAACCGATCCGCTGGACGTTCGTGTGCCGGTCCTCGCGGGTGAAGCCGAGGCCCGCGGAGAGGAACTCGCGGATCTCGTCACCGTCGAGGAGCTCGACACGGTGGCCCTCCGCGCGCAGCCGGCCCGCCAGCTCGTACGCGATGGTGGTCTTGCCGGCGCTCGGCAGACCCGTGAGCCAGATGGTGGCTCCGGTCACTTCCTTCTCCTGAATCTCCGGTGTGTACGTCATCAGCCGTGCAGCCCGCACTCGGTCTTGCCGCGCCCGGCCCAGCGGCCGGCGCGCGCGTCCTCGCCCTCGAGCACCCGGCGGGTGCAGGGCGCGCAGCCGACGGAGGCGTAGCCGTCCGTCAGCAGCGGGTTGGTGAGCACGCCGTGCTCGGCGACGTAGGCGTCCACGTCGTCCTGCGTCCAGCGGGCGATCGGGGAGACCTTGACCTTCTGCCGCTTCTCGTCCCAGCCGACGACCGGGGTGTTCGCCCGGGTGGGGGACTCGTCGCGGCGCAGGCCCGTGGCCCATGCTTCGTAGGCGGTCAGGCCCTCTTCGAGCGGCTTGACCTTGCGCAGCGCGCAGCACAGGTCGGGGTCGCGGTCGTGCAGCTTCGGGCCGTACTCGGCGTCCTGCTCGGCCACCGACTGCCGGGGCGTCAGCGTGATGACGTTGACGTCCATCACCGCGTCCACGGCGTCGCGGGTGCCGATGGTCTCCTCGAAGTGGTAGCCGGTGTCGAGGAAGACGACATCCACGCCGGGCAGCACCCGGGAGGCGAGGTGGGCGACCACCGCGTCCTCCATCGAGGAGGTGACACAGAACCGCGGGCCGAAGGTCTTCACGGCCCACTCGAGGATCTCCAGGGCGGAGGCCTCCTCGAGGTCCCGGCCCGCCTGTTCGGCCAGCGACTTGAGATCCCGGCCGGCCTGAACCGTCGTCATATCTCTTCCCCTCCACCGTCGTTGCGCTGAAGTCCTCGCGTCAGCAGACCGAGGAACTTCAACTGGAATGCGCGGTTGCACGCCGCGCATTCCCAGGCGCCGTGACCTTCTTCGCTGGGGCGCAGATCCTCGTCGCCGCAGTAGGGGCAGTAGAACGGTGCCGCACGCTCGCTCATGAGAGGGCCTCCTCGGAGGCCCTGGCCGCCCAGGTGGCGAAGCGCTCGCCGTCGGCGCGCTCAGCCTCGAAGCGCCTGAGGACCCGCTCCACGTAGTCCGGAAGCTCGGCCGAGGTGACCTTCAGGCCGCGCACCTTGCGGCCGAACGCCGGGTCGAGCCCGAGTGCGCCGCCGAGGTGGACCTGGTAGCCCTCGACCTGGTTGCCCTCGTCGTCCAGCATGAGCTGGCCCTTGAGACCGATGTCGGCGGTCTGGATCCGGGCGCAGGCGTTGGGGCAGCCGTTGAGGTTGATGGTGAGCGGCTCCTCGAACTCGGGCAGCCGCCGCTCGAGTTCGTCGATGAGGGCGGAGCCGCGGCCCTTGGTCTCGACGATGGCCAGCTTGCAGAACTCGATGCCGGTGCAGGCCATCGTGCCCCGCCGGAAAGGCGAGGGCGTGACCCGCAGGTCCAGCGCCTCCAGGCCGGCGACCAGCGAGTCGACCTGGTCCTCCGTCACGTCGAGCACGATCATCTTCTGCTCGACCGTGGTGCGCACGCGGCCGGAGCCGTGGTTCTCCGCCAACTCGGCGATCTTGTTGAGGGTCGCCCCGTCGACGCGGCCGACGCGGGGTGCGAAACCGACGTAGAAGCGGCCGTCCTGCTGGCGGTGGACGCCGATGTGGTCGCGCCACTGCTGCGCGGGCTGCTCGGGGGCGGGACCGTCGACGAGCTTGCGCTTCAGGTACTCGTCCTCGAGGACCTGGCGGAACTTCTCGGGGCCCCAGTCGGCGACGAGGAACTTCAGCCGGGCGCGGTTGCGCAGCCGGCGGTAGCCGTAGTCGCGGAAGATCGAGACCACGCCCTCCCAGGCGTCGGGGACCTCGTCCAGCGGGACCCAGGCGCCGAGGCGGACGCCGAGCTTGGGGTTCGTGGAAAGGCCGCCGCCGACCCAGAGGTCGAAGCCGGGGCCGTGCTCGGGGTGCTCGACGCCGACGAAGGCGACGTCGTTGATCTCGTGCGCCACGTCGAGCAGCGGCGATCCGGAGATCGCGGTCTTGAACTTGCGGGGCAGGTTGGAGAATTCCTTGTTGCCGATGAACCGGCGGTGGATCTCCTCGATGGCCGGGGTGCCGTCGACGATCTCGTCCTGGGCGATGCCGGCGACCGGCGAGCCGAGGATGGTGCGGGGCGTGTCACCGCAGGCCTCGGTCGTCGACAGGCCGACGGCCTCGAGCCGCCGCCAGATCTCCGGGACGTCCTCGATCCGGATCCAGTGGTACTGCACGTTCTGCCGGTCGGTGAGGTCGGCGGTGCCGCGGGCGAACTCTTGCGAGATCTCGCCGATGACCCGCAGCTGCTCGGTCGTCAGCCGCCCGCCGTCGATACGCACGCGCAGCATGAAGAACTCGTCGTCCAGCTCCTCCGGTTCCAGGATCGCGGTCTTGCCGCCGTCGATCCCGGGCTTGCGCTGGGTGTAGAGGCCCCACCAGCGCATACGTCCGCGCAGATCGGCGCCGTCGATCGAGTCGAAGCCCCGGTGCGCGTAGATCGTCTCAATGCGTGTCCGCACATTGAGACCGTCGTCGTCCTTCTTGGTCTGCTCGTTGCCGTTCAGGGGTGTGTGGTGCCCCATGGCCCACTGGCCCTCGCCACGGTGGCGTCCGGCCTTGCGGCGGGGCGTGACGGAGTCGGGCTTTTCAGGGCTGGCGGCCATGGTGATAGTCCTTCGAGACTGCAGGAGGGCGGCTCTGAGCTGCACACTCGCGGGAAGCGCGACGGTGCGCAGGGCGGGGTGAAGAAAATGCGGAAGTGCGGCGGTGCTGAACTCTCAGCAGGCCGGACAGATGGCGCTGGACATGCGGCCGAGGTCGACGTGCCGCCGACTCACCAAGGCAATTCCAGTGCTGGACATGACGGAAGCGTGTCATGGGACTTTGGACCCAGTCCACCTTCATCCAAAATGTGGACAACACTGTCCCGCATCGCGAGACAGTGTGTCATGGGTCACCGGAGAACGTACGCCGAGCCGCCGGGCGGGACCGTTCGGCAGTCTCAGACCGCGGCACCCGGCCACGGGCCGGGAGCGGAGACCTCCGCCTCCTGCGTGACCTTCTCGTCGAAGACACGGAACCCGCGCCGCAGGTAGTTGTCCATCGCGTGCGGACCGTCCAGGGAACAGGTGTGCAGCCACACCCGCTTCGTCGGCGCGATCCCCGGCCACCGCTCCGCCAGGTCCCAGGCACGGGCCACCCCGGCCGACAGAAGATGACCGCCGATCCGGCGGCCGCGGAAGGCAGGGATCAGCCCGAAGTAGACGATCTCCACCACGCCGTCGTCCTGCGCCTGGAGCTCCACATAACCGGCCGGCGTCCCCTTCTCGTACGCGACCCACGTCTCGACCCCCGGGCGGTCCAGCAGCTCCCGCCACTCGGCGTACGTCATGCCCAGCCGGTCCGTCCACCGGACGTCCCCGCCGACCGCCGTGTAGAGGAACCGGCTGAACTCGGGCGAAGCGATCTCGGCGCGGACGACACGTATGTCCTCCCCCGGGGCGGCCGACGGCCGCTGGTCGTCGGGGGAGGTCTGTTCGAGGGACCAGGTGGTCACGGTGACGGTGCTCATGCGCGACAGCGAATCACGCCACCCGCCCCCGACGCACGGCCGGGGCGCTCGAGTGCGGCAGCAGGTCCGCCGGCCGCTCGGGCAACACCAGCTCCACCTCCACCTCCTCCGAGAAGCGGTACGGCCGGTGGGCCAGGACCTGCGCGAGATGCCGCCGCAGCCGGGACATCTCCGCCCGCACCGTCACCGTCCGCGTCGGATCCTCGAAGAGGTCCTGCGCCAGCTGCGCCGCCGACCGCCCGTCACGGAACCGCGCCAGGACGTACAGCAGCTCGGCATGGCGGGGGCTGAGCTCGTGCGACCAGCTCCCCGAGGCGCCCGTGACGGTGACACACGGCCGCCGCGGCCGGCTCAGGTCCAGCACCACCCGGCCCGGCTCCGCGGCATCGGGAGACGCCTCGTCGAGACGTATCAGCCAGCCGCCCGGCAGCGGCTCGAGCGTGCACAGACCGAGCGACGGCAGCCACAGCCGGCCTGCCCTCACCGAACTCGGCAGCGGCAGCCGGCCCGGCGGCGCCATGCCCGTCACCGCCGCCGGCCAGCCGTTCGCGTCCACCGCCACCGCACGGCCGCCCAACCGCCCCAGCAGCGGAGAAGCGACACTGCGCAGCCGGTCGAGAGCCTCATGGTGGCGATTGCGCAGCTCGGCCTCCGCGAGGCGGGCCACCGACGTGACCAGCGCCAGCGTCGCCGGATGCATCGTCGAGAGCGGACCGCTGATGTCGACGACCCCTATCAGCCTGCCGTCCCGCGGATCCGTGATCGGCGCCCCCGCGCACGTCCACGTGTGGTGCGTGGAGACGAAATGCTCGGCGGAGTGCACCTGCACCGGACGCCGGGACACCAGAGGAGTACCGACACCGTTCGTGCCGACCAGCTCCTCCTTCCAGTCGGCGCCCACCACGAACCCGTGCGAATCGCCCTTGCGGAGAACGGCCGCGCTCCCCTCCCGCCACAGCAGCCGGCCCTCGGCGTCCGCGACGACCATGATGTGCTGCGCGCCCTCCGCCATGGAGACCAGCCCCTCGCGCAGCACCGGCAGCACCTCCAGCAACGGCGAGGCGAGCCTGCGCCGCTCCAGCTCCTCCAGCGGAAGCAGCCCGGCCCTGCGGTCCCGATCCGGGTCCAGGCCACGACGCAGCATCCGCTGCCACGACTCGTCGATGTCAGCGCGGGGCCCCACCTTCGGCCGGCGGCCGGACAGGGCGGCGTCCCGCACACCCTTCAGCAGCCGCAGGGCCTCGGCGGTGTCCATGGCCGCGAGTCCGGCCAGATCGAGCGATGCGTTCTTCACGGGTCCTCCTCGGCGACGCCGGCGTCCGGTGTGCGGGGGTGGCCGCCCCAATCCTCCACCCGCCCGGCCGCCGCGCGCCGCGATATGCCACACAAGGATGCAACCCTTTGCAACCGTCGCGAAGGGGCGTGCGCGTGTACGAAGGTGACGGAACACCGGTTCGCCGGTGTGGGTGGTGCCGTGTCGGCGCAGCACCACCCGTCAACCGTCCCGGGTGCGGGCCCTCTCACAGCGGCCCGCACCCGTTCGGTGTCTCGGGCCCGTCCGGTGTCTCGGGCCGGCGTTCGTCCCGGTCCCCGGGGCGGCCCGGAGATCACACCACCGCGCGGGCACGCTCCACGATCGAAGCCAGATCCAGCGTGTGCGGAAGCGAGCCGAACACCGAACCGCCGTCGCCGCCCAGACGCGACGCGCAGAACGCGTCCGCCACCTCCGGCGGGGCCCACCGCACCAGCAGCGAACCCTGCAGCACCAGCGCCATCCGCTCCACCAGCCGGCGCGCCCGTGCCTCGATGCCGTCCAGATCCGCCAGCTCCGTCAGCAGACCCTTGATCGCCCCGTCCAGCCGGTGGTCAGCGCCCCGCGCCTCGCCCACCTCCTGGAGGAAGGCGTTCAGCGCCGACGGCTCCCTCTGCAGCGCCCGCAGCACATCGAGCGCCTGCACATTGCCCGACCCCTCCCAGATCGAGTTCAACGGCGACTCCCGCAGCAGCCGCGGCATGCCCGACTCCTCCACATAGCCGTTGCCGCCCAGACACTCCAGCGCCTCCGCCACCACCGGCGTGCACCGCTTCGCCACCCAGAACTTCGCCGCGGGAACCGCCAGCCGCAAGAACGCCCGCTCCCGCTCCGTGTCCGCGTCGTACGCCGCCGCCAGCCGCATCCCCAGCGTCGTCGCCGCCTCCGACTCCAGAGCCAGATCGGCCAGCACATTGCGCATCAGCGGCTTGTCGATCAGCAGCCCGCCGAACGCGCTCCGGTACGCCGTGTGATGGATCGCCTGCGCCACCGCCTGCCGCATCAGCGCGGCCGAACCGAGGACACAGTCCAGACGGGTCGCCGCCACCATCCCGATGATCGTGCGCACCCCCCGCCCCTCCTCGCCGACCCGCCGCGCCCACGTCCCCTCGAACTCGACCTCGGCCGAGGCGTTGGACCGGTTGCCGAGCTTGTCCTTCAGCCGCTGGATCCGGAAGACGTTCCGGCTCCCGTCCTCCAGCACCCGGGGCACCAGGAAACAGGTCGGCCCGCCCCGCCCCGTGGCAGGCGACACCTGCGCCAGCACCAGGAAACCGTCGCTCATCGGAGCCGAACAGAACCACTTGTGCCCCGTCAGCAGGTACTCGCCCTCCTGCCCCAGCGGCTCGGCACGCGTCGTGTTCGTCCGCACGTCACTGCCGCCCTGCTTCTCCGTCATGGCCATCCCGAACAGGACCCCACGCTTCGACGACGCCGGACGCAGAGCCTCCTCGTACACGGCCGACGTCAGCCGCGGCTCCCACTCGGCGGCCAGCACCGGATCGGTACGCAGCGCCGGCACCGCGGCGTGCGTCATCGACACCGGACAGCCGTGGCCCGCCTCGACCTGCGTCCACACCAGGAAACCGGCCGCCCGGCGGACATGCCCGCCCGGCCTGCCCCAGGCATTCACCAGACCCGCGGAGACGGCACGGCCCAGCAGCCGGTGCCAGGCCGGATGGAACTCCACCTCGTCGATCCGGTGCCCGTACCGGTCGTGCGTCCGCAGCCTCGGCGGAAACCCGTCCGCCTGCGCCCCCCACTCCTGGGCCTCGGCCGAGCCCGCCGCCCGTCCGAGCCCCGAAAGCTCCTCGCGCGCCGCCTCACCGGCCCCCTCCGCCACATGCCGGTCGACCGCCTCCGCGAGGGCACGGTCGGCGGCGAACACGTCGTACCCCACCAGGGGCGGAGGCTGGTTGGTCACTGTGTGGGTGCTGGCTGCCATGCCGATACGGTAAGGAGGTGCAGGCAGCAAACGAAACACCCGAGCGGCCGTCGGGCCGGCTCCACCGGGCCCGAGTCCTCTACCGCAACGTCTCGAAGCGGAAGATGGCATGGCTGCTGCTGAAAGACACGGTCAATTCGTGCATCGAATACCGCATCCTCGGCCTGGCGGCCGAAGCGGCGTTCTTCACACTGCTGTCCGTCCCGCCGCTGATGCTCGGACTGATCGGCCTCCTCGGCTACATCGACGACTGGACCAACACCACCACCGTCGCCTCCATCGAGGAGAACATCCTCACCGCCGTCGGCACCGTCCTGTCCGACCGCGGCGTCAACGACATCGCCAAACCCCTGCTCGAGGACGTCACCCAGGGCGGCCGGCCCGACCTCATCTCCATCGGCTTCGCCATCGCCCTGTGGTCCGGGTCGCGGGCCGTCAACGTCTTCATCGACACCATCACCGTCATGTACGGGCTCGACGGCCACCGCGGCATCGTCGCCACCAGGCTGCTGGCGTTCCTGCTGTACATCGTCGCCCTGCTGATCGGCGCGGTCGTACTGCCGCTCGCCGTCGTCGGCCCCGACCGGGTCGTCGAACTCATGCCCTGGGGCACGGAAGTCGTCCGGCTCCTGTACTGGCCCGTCGTCATCCTCCTCTCCATCGCCTTCCTGACCACGCTCTACCACGTGTCCGTGCCCGTCCGGTCCCCCTGGGTCGAGGACATCCCCGGCGCCCTCGTGGCCCTCGGCATGTGGATCCTCGGCAGCTTCCTGCTGCGCATCTACCTCACCAGCCAGGTCGAAGGCCCCACGATCTACGGCTCCCTCGCCGCGCCCATCGCCTTCCTGCTGTGGATCGGCATCTCCGCGTTCGCCGTCCTCGTCGGCGCGGCCGTCAACGCCGCGATCGACCGCGTCTGGCCGTCGGTCGCCACGGCCGCGGCCCGTGCCGCGAACGAACGGGCCCGCGCCGCCGACGCGGCGCAGCTGCTGGCACGGGCGAGGGCCGCGGAGATGCACGGCGACGGGGACGACGCCGACGACGACGAGGACGGCGGCGGGGACATGCCGTCCGAATTCCCGGAGCGCTGGTCGAAGTTTCTGCCGGTGGACGACGTGCGGGCGCGGCTGCACACGACGAAGGAGAACGGCCGGGAGGGCCGCGAGTAGTTCTTCGAGCGCTGCGCGCTCGGGCGTGACCGGGCCTTCTCCGGGCCGGCCCGGTGTCGGCCCTGCGGGCGTGGCCCGGTCGTGTGTTGCCCCCGGCGGGGCGTGGCGCCCCGCGGGCGTGGCCCGGTCCCGAGCGGCCGGCCCGGTCAGGGCGCGGCGCTGTAGGGGTTCGCCCCTGGGGCGTGGCTCGGTCCAGTGGCGTGTCGCCCTGGGGGCGGGGTCCGGCACGGGGGGCGTGTCGCCCGTGCGCCCGTCTCGTGCGGGGTGCAGTGCGCCCCTTGCGGGGCGTGGCTGCGCCGGTGGTGGGTGCCGGGGGGCGGGGCCTCCGGAGGGGGGTGTCCGGAATGGCTGTCCTCACCGCGCTGCGCGCGAGTTGCGACG